>JALGSS010000801.1 GCA_029821745.1 Candidatus Zipacnadia bacterium | reverse complement strand
CATCGTCGGGGCGACGCTGATCCTGGTGACGATGCTGATCGCGAAACGCAGCGGGTTCGGTGTCAACGATGACCCGCCCTCGCGCGGCGAAGTCTTCCGGGCCGCGCGCCAGGGAATCGTTGCCCTCGCGGTGCCGATTGCGCTGCTCGTGTGCGTGTACTTCGAGGCCCTGTCTCTCGCCATCGCGGCCTGTCTGGTCCTGGTGAACGCGATCGTCATGCACTGCCTCGGCTTCCGGACGATCTGGGGCCTGATGGCCCCGGTCATCATCCTCGGCGGAATCTACGGGGGCGTCTTCACACCCACCGAGGCCGCCGGCGTCGTTGCCGCGTACGCGCTGCTCGTCGACCTGGTCGTCTACCGGGACCTCAAGTGGGCGGACTTCACCAGCATCCTGCACGATGCGGGGCGCACATCCGCCGCGGTGATGATCATCGTGTGCGGCGCGTCCCTGTTCGCGTGGGTACTCAATACTCAGGGCGTTGCCGCGGCCTCAGCCGACGCGCTGATCTCCCTGGCGGGCAGTCGCCTCGTCGCGCTGCTTCTCGTCAACCTGATCCTGCTCGCGGCGGGCTGTCTCATCGACCCCATCTCCGTCTACTACATCCTCACGCCGATTCTGCTGCCGGTGATGGCGAAGTTCAACGTGGACCCGGTCCACTTCGGCCTGATCATGACCGTCAATCTCGCCATCGCCCAGATCACGCCACCCGTGGGCGTAAACCTGTTCGCCGCGTGCGCAGTGGGCAAGTGCAAGCTCGGCGAGATCATCCGCCCCATCTGGCCCTTCATCGCGGCGGAGTTGATCGCGCTGGCGATCATCTCGCTGCTCCCCGGCACCTGCCTGTGGTTACCCGACATCCTGGGCGTGAAGTAGACCCTCGTCGAATGGCTGCCAGGAGGCCTGCGATGGGCCACCGGCGAAGGCTCCCAGTACAGCGGATGTGACTTGGCCCGCTGCTCTGATAGTCCACCTGTGAAAGGATGGCTCTCGTGCGCAGTCTGCGGTTCGCAGTCTTGATGCCCACCCTATGCCTCACTATGTGCTTGCCGGTTGCTGCCGATGTCGATAGCCTGTCGGTAGCGGTTGTGCCGGCCCCGGATCAGCCCCCCGAGATCGATGCGGACCGAGTGCTGGTCCGCTGCCCCGGCTCCAGGATGCCCGAGAGCCCCGATGGCGCGTGGGCACTGGTCGATCTGTTCGGTCCATTGCCCGGCTCCGACGGGGACGACTTGCTCGCACAGCATCCCGATTGGCTGTCCCTCAGCGCAGACGGGAAGTCCAGCCTGCCCGCCACGCCCTGCTACGGAATCCCCCAAGTCAGGGCCGCGCGCGCGGCGCAGATCGCCGGGCTGATCGCCTCGGGAGCGAAGGGCGTCTGTCTCAACGCCTTGCCCCGTGCCGACTGGCCCGCGGACGTGAACATCGCTCGCGGCTTCGGCTTCAACGGGCCGGTGGTGGCCGCCTTCAAGACGGAGTACGGGCGCGATCCTACGGCCGCCCCGGAAGCCGGCATCGACCGGGCCCTATTCGCCGCAGTGAAGGCCGACGCGATCTGGGAACTGCTGGCGCAGCTTCACCGCGCACATCCATCTGTGAAGCTCGGCATCGTATGCGCCGAGAGCGACTTGCTCCCGCACACGGCCCGAGGCGCCGCACTGGACGTTCCGGGCTGGATCGCCGCAGGCCTCATTGATGACGTAATGCTTGCGGTCGCCCGACCCACGAACCTGTTCCCGCTGAAACTCGCGTCCGACCGTCCCATCACGACCTGGCTCTGGTACGCCACAGGCGACCAAAAGGACTTTGCCGGCGCCGCAGGGACGGCTCTGAGAAGCACGGGGGCTGACGGACTCGTGGTGCCAGGCGGCTCCGCGTCGGAGGCCGTCGCGGCCTTGCGTGCCGCGGCCGAACGCCAGGCTGCCAGGGAGGCCGAACGCGCAGCCATCCTCCGGGCGCTGGAGGACGGGGCGCTGGTCCGCGTTGCCGCCGCCGAACCCAAAGGTCGGGTCGATCAGGCGGGCATCCATGGGGTGGCCCAGAGCTTCACCGTGGAGAAACCTGTGAAGGTCGCTGCGGTGGGGATCTTGGCGACACTCCGGGGCCAAGCCCCGGCGGGCCTGCCCCCGCTTGTGATGAGCATCCGGACGGGCGCTGACGGCAAGCCAGGTGATGACATCCTTGGATCTGCGACATTCACATCGCAGGACTTCAGCCAGGATCCGGCTTACCAGTGGGCCTACGCGCGCTTCGACAAGCCCGTCACTCTGGCCCCCGGGATCACCTACTGGCTGTACGGGCCCTCGACTCACGAAGACGGCGGGTACTACGTGTGGCGAGTGGTCGGCGACCAGTATCCCGGCGGGAATGCCTGGAGCAGCCAATACGACTACACGGGGACCGATTGGGCCTTCGCGATCCTCGCCGATAAGGAGTGATAACCGATGAGCAAACTGGCATTCAGTGTGATGATCGTGGGCGCGCTGCTCGTCGCTGCGGGCGCCGTGTGGTCCGCCCCCACGCTTCAGGTCACCTTCGATGACGGGTCGGCGAAACCCATTCTCGCCGAGGGAATCGAGACGATTGACGGCAGGAGCGGGAACGCAACGCGCATCGGCTGGGGAGCGAAGCTAACCTACGCCACGCCCCAGTTCCTGACCGAGGGCTTCGACATCCGCCTGTGGGTCAGGCACGACAGACCGATCCGCGAGCTCAACTATGAGGACCTGGTCTACCTG
>JALGSS010000800.1 GCA_029821745.1 Candidatus Zipacnadia bacterium | reverse complement strand
ACCCGCTGCACGCTGGACTCGCCCGAGGCCGTTCAGGCGGCCCAGTGGCTGATGGACCTGCAGTTCCTCCACGAGTGCGCGCCCGGCCCGAGCGAGGAGGAGGCGATGGCCGCCTCCGGTGGCTGGGGCCAGGGGATCATCACCCTGTTTGACGCGAACAGGCTGGGCATGATCCGCTACGGGCGCTGGGGCCTGATCATCTGGCGCAGGAACTCCGACTTGCGGATCGGCGTGGCGCCCTTGCCGTACAGCAAGGAGAAGGCGACGACCTTCGTCACCCGTATCAGCGCGCTGAACAAGAAGAGCCCCTATCTCAAGCAGGCCTTCAACTTCATGAAGTTCCTCGCCAGCGAGGACTACTGCAACGAGATCAACGACAGTGCCGACAACTGCGCGCCGGTGAAGAAGTACTGCGAGACTGAGCGGTTCGAGCTCAACCCGGACTACCCGGATGAGGACTTCAACCACGTGTTCCGCGAGGAGATGGCGTGCGCGCGGAGCGTCGAGTTGAGCAAGTTCGTCAACCCCTTTGTGGCCGACCGCATCTACAAGCGCTACGTGGACTTGATGCGGAACAAGGAGTTGACCGCCGCCGAAGCGATGACCGGCGCGGCTGACGAGATCAACGAGGCCATGCTGGAGCACATCAGCAAGTTCCCGGAGCTCCAGGCGGAGTACGCGAAGCTCACGGCGGGTGAGTAGGTCCCGGGCTCGTGGTTGTGTTGAGAAAGGCCAGATAGCCGTGGGGTGCCGATGTCGTGCAATCGGCGGGGCCCCACGGACGCCCTCACAAAGGCTGTACGGGCCTGCGGGGCCCCGGCCGCTGAACGACGCGACCACCCCGCAGCTACCCAAGTGAGTTTCTCAGCACAACCTTCGTTCATGAGCCCAAAAGCTGTGAACGCGTTGGAGAATGAGCAATGACAAGACGCGAGAACAATTGGCCGGTTGCACTGGCGTTCCTGGCCCCCAACTTCCTCGGGTTCATGGCCTTCATGTTCCTGCCCATCGTGTTCAGCCTGGTCATGGCGTTCACGAACTGGCAGATGACCGAGACCATCCCCCTGGAGTTCGTGGGCCTGGACAACTTCAAGGACCTGCTGACGGATAGCCGCTTCTGGGGCTTCTTCGGCAACACTCTGTACCTGATGGCCGGGATTCCCTTCGCTATCGCCGGCTCGCTGGTCCTGGCCGTCATCCTGAGCAAGAACCTGCGTGGCGTGGTCATCTACCGCACGATGTTCTACCTGCCCACCATAACCAGCGGCGTCGCTCTTTTCATCCTGTGGAAGGCCATCTACAACCCTGAGTTCGGCCCGCTGAACACCATGATCCAGACGGTATTCGACGCGCTGCACATCCAGGCCGAACCCCCGGACTGGCTGCTGTCGATCCCCTGGGCGAAGCCCGCAATCATGATCATGGGCATCTGGACGGCCATCGGCGGCACCAACATGCTGCTGTACCTGGCCGGGATCAGCAATATCTCGCCGGAGCTGTACGAGGCGGCGGAGATCGACGGCGCGGGCCGCTGGTCCAAGTTCCGCTTCGTGACCTGGCCGCAGCTTCTGCCCACCACCTTCTTCATCGTGGTCATGAGCTGTATCGGGGGCCTCCAAGGCGGGTTCGAACAAGCTCGCGTCATGACACAGGGGGGACCCGCTGAATCGACGGTGACCCTCGGCTACTACATCTACATCAAGGGCTTCGAGGAGTACCAGCTTGGGTATGCGTCGGCCATCGCCTGGATCATGTTCCTGCTGATTTTCGTGATGACCTTGATCAATTGGAAGTTCGGGCGCTCCGCCTTCGCGATGGAAGAGTAGGCGCCGCAGGATCGCCCGCGTCACTCAGCGACAACCAAGACACCTAACCCTGGAGACAGCTCCATGTCCATGCAGGACTTGATGGAGGACGTTCGAGAACCCAAGCCAAGCTCGCCGCAGCGCATGACCCGCGGCGAGGTCGTCGTCCGCATCCTCGGGTATGTCCTCCTGACGGTAGCGGCCCTCACGATGATGATCCCGTTCCTGTGGATGGTCTCCACAAGCCTCAAGCCCCTGTCCGAGGTCCAGTCCGGACATTTCCTGCCTCAGGTGTGGAAGTTCGGCAACTACCACGAGGTCATCGAGACCATCCCGTATGGGCGCTACTACTTCAACAGCATCTTCGTGGCGATGTGGGTGACGCTCGGCCAGGTCCTCACCTGCGCCGCCGCGGCTTACGCGTTCTCGCGGGTCCGCTGGCGGTTCCGCGATCAGGTCTTCCTGCTGTATCTGGCGACTCTCATGGTGCCTGGTCTGGTCACGCTGATCCCGAACTACTACGTCCTGACCACTTTGCATCTGATCAATACGTACACGGTTCTGATTCTCCCGGCCTGCTTCAGCGCCTACGGGACGTTCCTGTTACGGCAGTTCATGCTGACGATCCCCGCCAGCCTGGACGAAGCGGCGGAGATCGACGGCGCGAGCCACTGGCAGATCTTCTGGGACGTGGTCATGCCCCTGGCGCGCCCGGGGCTGATCGTCCTGGCCATCTTCACCTTCATGGGCAACTACCAGTCCTTCTTCTGGCCTCTGGTCATGATCAAGGACGACTTCCTGCGTACGCTGCCCATCGGCCTGCTGTACTTCGACAGCTCGTACGGGCGCGAGACGACGCTGCTCATGGCGGCGTCGGTGATGGCGATGATCCCGCTGATCGTGCTGTTCGTGGTTGGGCAGAAGTTCTTCGTCAA
>JALGSS010000799.1 GCA_029821745.1 Candidatus Zipacnadia bacterium | reverse complement strand
CTGCGTGGACGAGCGCTTCACCGCCCGCTACGGCCGCGCGCCGGACTTCCAGTCGGGCTACAAGCTCTACACGCGCTCGGCCGCGCAGGTCGTCTGCGACGCGCTGAGCGAGGCGCACGCCGCCGCGCCCGCGCTGCGTGTCCCGTGGTGGGGCGTGGAGTTCGTGCCGACGGTCGCGCTGCTGCTGCGCGGCTTCACGCCCGCGGCCCTGTATCGGCTGACCTGGGACGGCCAGCCGCAGACCACCTTCGATGAGACCGACCTCGCGGAGGCCTACGCCTGTCAGATCGCGTGGCTCTACGAGCGCCTGGAGCTGCCCGCGGGCCTCGCCATGCCGCTGCTGGACAACGCGCTGAGCGCGAGCGAGTTCGTGACCGCTCCGCACGGCCCGGAGGTCATCGCGGAGCTGCGCCGGCGCGTGATCGCGCGCGTGTACCCGGAGTGGTCGCGCGAACTGCCGGGGCGGGGGGAGCTGTTCGTCTGAGACGAATGCGCCCACGCCGCTTCGCCTGGGTGGAACTTCCCTACTCGGTTGGGCGCTCTGGCTCTTCCGACCCTACTTCCGCGAGGCGGACGTCTTCGTCCGGCCGCCGGGGGAGAGCGCCTTCGAGCACGGCTGGAAGCTGCTGATGAGCGTGCTGGAGCACCTGCGCTAAGCTCCGTACATGATGAGGGGCGCGCCCGGTTGGCGCGCCCCTCGCCGCGACGGTTGCTCCGCGCGATCAGTGATTCCAGAAGCGCTGACTGCTGATGATGTTCTGGCGCTTGAGCCACTTCGCATGGCCGTCAACGAAGCACGAGTTGTTGCCCTCGTTGTGGCGCCCCGGATACGGGACTCCGTCGTAGTACGCCCAACTGATCGAGCCCTCGGGGTAGGTGAACGGGCAATAGGCCAGATAGAGGTTGCCCGGCGCCGCAGTGGCGCTGCTCTGACCCTCGCTCTCGGTCAGGATGGCGGTCTCGGTCGGGTAGTCGATGTCTGCGAGCGTCTTCGCGTTTCCGACGCCGCTGACATGCGGATAGATGACCCCGTAGTCGGAGTAACCCGTTCCGCGGCGGCTGGGGCACTTGCGGATCTGCGGGTTCATGATGTAGGGGTCGATCACCACCCACCATGCCATAGTGTCGAAGTTGTAGTTGCTGTCCACGTACGGGCAGATCGTCTCGTCGTAGTCCTGAGCGTACATCAGGATTGCAAGACCCATCTGCTTCACATTCGACAGACACGACGTCTGGCGCGCCTTCTCGCGCGCTTTCGCGAAGACGGGGAAGAGGATCGCCGCCAGTATCGCGATGATCGCGATCACGACCAGCAGTTCAATCAGAGTGAAGCCTCGCTTCATGACAACCAGCCTCCATTGACCAACTTGGCGGTCCACGCACTCACGGCCGACGGCAACAGACTTCGACCGATTGCGGAAATCACCTCCCCTTTCGGCGGAATCTCGTACGGCGGAGCGCCATGGCCTCCTGCGCCGTTGGCATGCGGGTCTGCCGAATTCCGGCCGTCCCGAGGCCACGGTACGCGAACAGGGGCGCGCCTGATTGGCGCGCCCCTCGGGACTTGCTACCTGCTCGCTCGGCCTACGGGTCCCAGTGGGACAGGTTGCCCAGCACGTACTGGCCCGACAGCCACTTCGCGTGTCCGTCCGCGAAGCCAATATTGATGCCCTGATTGTGTCGCCCACCGGTGTAGTCGCCCTGCGCGAAGCCGGAGAGCGGGTAGGTGCTGTTGTAGCCGACGCCGGTTGGGTCGCGGGCCTCATCCCAGCAGCCGGGAACGTACCAGAACGATCCGGTGGGCGAGGTCACGTGGCTCTTGCTGACCATGTAGGGCCCTGCGTCGAGGCACATGAACAGCTCGGCGGGCGCCCTGAGGTCGGACAGCTTCTTTGCGGGGGTCGAGCCGCGCATGTCGGGGCACAGTGCGCGGTGGAAGCCGTAGTCACACGAGTACACGGATCCCCTGTCGCCCGAGGGGCAGAAGAAGACCTGCGTGTTCATCACGTAGGGGTAGATCCAGTCGGCGGTAAGCCAGGCGGTGGTGAAATAGGGGCTCTGGCTGACCGGTCCCTGCGCGGTGCCGCCGGTCAGCATCAGGCCGCCGGGGAAGGCCTCGTCGTAGTCCTGGACATACATCATCACGCCGAGGGACATCTGCTTAACGTTGCTCAGACATGACGTCTGGCGCGCCTTCTCACGCGCCTTGGCGAAGACCGGGAACAGGATCGCAGCCAGAATCGCGATGATCGCGATGACGACCAACAGCTCGATCAGCGTGAAGCCTCGCTTCATCACAACCAGCCTCCTTACGTCCATGCTCGCTGTCGCTACCGCAACGAATACACGCGGGCCGTTCGACCGGCGACGCCTACGCACCTCCATCGCCTCAGAGAATCTCACAGTTCATTAAGCAGAGCGGGCGACCCGAAGCTCAGGCCGCCCGCCGTGTGACTGCTCTCGTCGGTCGTGCGGCGCTAGCCCGCGGGCGGCACCGTCGGCCACGACTTCAGTTCGAGCCACTTGATCCACCAGCTACCGCGCTCGTTGGTGTTGAGCATGATCGTGAAGCGCGTGCTCTCCGGGTCGTCGCGGCGGTAGATCTCCGGCAGAGCCTTGAGCACGTACCACGTGTGCATGTCGCCGCTGAAGCGCGCGTTGTACTCACAGGCCGGGATCGGCCGGTCGTCATTCGGGCCGCGCCCGAGGGCCAGCTCGATCCACGTTCCGGGCGAGTGGACCT
>JALGSS010000798.1 GCA_029821745.1 Candidatus Zipacnadia bacterium | reverse complement strand
CCGCTCACACTCCAGCGGATGGCCTCTGAGGTCCGCACGGGGACTTCGACCTCCAGGGCCTGGCCGGGGGTGACATCCGCGTGCTTGAGCCAGACAGTTACGGCCGCAACAGTGCCTGATTCCCCCAATGGGGCGGCTTTGGCAGTTGCGCCCGACGTGGCTCCGGCTTCCGGGCTTGCAGCGCCTTCGTCGGACGCCTCCTCGGCAACAGGCTTGCCCGGCTTGGCGAAGAGCTCGGTGCTCCAGATGGTCCCCGAATCGTCTGTCGCGCAGCCGATGCCGACGATGGTCACGTCGCCGTGCACAACATTGGCGGCGTGCTTGGGGCTGCCCATGAACGCAGTGTGGATCGTCTGGGGGGCCTGTCGCGTGAGGCCGATGCCCTCGTTCATGGCCACGTTCTCGCCGAGCTGCTCGGGCTGGTTGCCCATGCCCTGCACATACCGGTCCTGCGGATTGCGGTGGGCGCGATTGGGGGAGATGTGGCCGACGTAGTCGCGGTCTCGCATCTCCTCACTGTGCTTGCGGGCGACGTCGCTGAGCTTGGCGTCATGGGCCAGTTGGGGCAAGTCCTTCTGGCCGCGCTCGTAGTTGATCAGCCAGGCGATCTGGCTCTCGATCTGTGCCAGACTGAGGGCGTCCTGGGCACTGGCCGGAGCCGGCCACAGGGTCAGTCCGAGGCCGAAAGCGAGGAGGCTCACACACAGAGGACCGCGGACACTTGCTGCAGACATGGTGTCTCCTCAAACGCGAAGATGAAGGTGGCCTTGCGCACAACTGGGGTCTAGACTAATGGACGCAAGGGCGGATGTCAATGATGGCGTGGGCCGGCCGGCGAGACGCCCCACGGCTTGACGTCCTGCGTGATCACCATTATTCTATTTCGGCTCGATTCGACCAGCCTACACAGAACACGATGAAGCCGGCATTGGTGAGAAGATCCATGGCAGCGAAGAAGAGGACAACATCGATCTTCATTACGTGGCGTCCTGAGAGAGAGGTCTACCGCGTCAGCTTTGAGGCCGGGGAAGATATCTTCCACGATGTCGTGAAGGCCCTCAAGACTATCGACTTCGAGTTCCGGAGCTACAACTCGGTTACGCGGTCGTGGTACATCCACCCCTCGCAACTGGATCGCGTACGGGAGATCGCCCTGCAGTACTTCGACAATGCGCAGCTCACCGAGGGCGACGTCACGGTCAACCTGCAGACCGGGCAGGCCACCCAGCAACTGCGCCTGTTCTCATGATCGGTTGTGCCAAGGAGCGTCGTGTGCCGACATTGAGCACCCAAGGCAGGGGATTGGAGCCCCTGTCTTTTCGCTTGCTCGGCCCACGATTCACGGTGCCCTGCGGAGCGCTACTCGCGAAGAGAGGTCTTGATGATGCCACCCGCCGGCAATGTGATTGATGTCAGCGAACACTCGTCGCCCCAGTCTGCTCTCGATGCGCTCCCCGCCCACGGGGGCATGATCTACTTCCCGCCTGGGACCTACGATATCCCCGAGACTCTCACCCTGGACCTCGCTGAAGAGCAGCATGTGTGCCTTGCCGGCGCAGGGCGGACCAGCGTGCTGCGCAACGTGGATCAGTCCGGGGCGCCGCTGCTGCACGTGATCGGTGTGGTTGGCTCGTGGTGGCCCGATCTGAAGATCACGATTCGCGACCTGACCCTCATTGGGAACTACGACAGTGGCGACGCGATCGTCGCTGAGTACCCGAATGACACCCTCATCGACACCTGTTTCTTCTACGGTCACGGAGGGCACGCGGTCGTCCTGAAGCCCCACGGCACCAACGTGACGATCCGCGACTGCTGGGCCCGGGACTGCAAGCGGGGCTTCCGCGCCGAGCATATCCACCACCTGACGCTGCATGGGAACCAGACGCGCTCGAAGAACGGCGGACAGGTGCAGGCGGAGCACGTGTACCTGGACTACGACTGCCGCGAGGTGCGCATCGTCAACAATCACCTCGCCTACGGGCACGCCCAGGCCGTCATCCTGGACGGCACCGCGCAGCACGTGATCGCGAACAACACTATCGAGGGCTTCACCACGGGCATTCACAGCCGGGGTGCGGCGCGCGACATGGTGATCTCGTCGAACTACATCCACTCGCCGATCGCGGTGCACCTGGAGGGTGAGTGTGACGGGTTCGTCATCGCCGACAACACGATGATCAACTGCTATGAGCAGGCCATTCGCATCGAGCACGCGGGGGGATGCGGGGGCCACGCCATCACTGGGAACGTTCTGCGCAAGAGCGTCTACAAGGGCTTGCGGGGGATCGATCTAGCGGACTCCACCGGGTGCGTCGTGTCCGGGAACGTCTTCGACGGTCTTGCAGGCGCCCCGGTGACCGCGGCGAACGATACCCATGAGATCAGTGGGAACTGTGTCCGGAGCACGGCGTGCATCGAGGCGTAGACCGAAGGAGCCAGCGAATGAGTCGGGACGGCACTTTGGGGAGGCGCGAGAGGTCATGAAGCGAGTTGTGAGCGTCAGCATCGGGTCGAGCAAGCGTGATAAGCGTGTCGAGGAGACGCTGCTGGGCGAGGACTTCGTGATTGAGCGAATCGGTACCGACGGCGACTTCGGCAAGGCGCGGGAGACGATCGCTGAGCTTGACGGACAGGCCGACGCCATCGGTCTGGGAGGCATTGATCTGTATCTTGTTGCTGCCGGGCGCAAGTACGTGATCCGCGACGCGGCGAAGATGGCGAAGATGGCCACCAAGACGCC
>JALGSS010000797.1 GCA_029821745.1 Candidatus Zipacnadia bacterium | reverse complement strand
CGTCTCAGATGCCGCGCCTCCGGCCGAGTTCGAGCCGCCACAGCCACTGCGGATCGGTGTGGGAGGCGACTACCCGGTCGGCGCGGACGGATTGCTGTCGTCGCGCGGACTGCCGCATGAGCGCATATTCCCCTGGGAGTTGGCGGACCCCGAGGTACTGAAGCGCTATCAGGTGCTTCTGCTCTCCTGCCCGGTCTCGACGCGGGGCTCTCTGAACGGCCCCCTGACCGAGTGGCTGAAAGCTGGTGGCCGGGCGTATGTCGAGGTCTGGGCGGGCCTGCAGGGCTCGTGGCCGCTGCCGGAGTTCGTCACAAGCGCCGGCGGGGCACCCCAGAAGGGGGACGCCCTGGTGACCGGCCTGGACCCGAAGACCCCAATCGACCTGTTTCACCTGCGCGGCACTTACCTGCGGGCCAGGCAGCCCGATCAAACCGACACGCTGGCGCAGTTCTGCAACGACGGGGGCGGCGCACCCTTACAGAGGGGCGCCGCTGTGATTTGCCTCCCCGTCGGCAAGGGGGCGCTGGTGTACTCGGGCGCGCCGCTCACGTTCTGCTACTTCCACCGGGGGCCCGCCACGGAGCCCTTGATGAACGGGATCATCGACTACCTGGCGGAGGGCCGGGCAGTGACACGCCTGACTGTGAGCACCGAGGAAACCGTCGATGCGCAACCGGAGACGCCGGCCGAGGCGACGGCGGAGGAAGATGATGGGGGCCGGCTCCCGCCCGGCCTGGAACTCATCGACCGCGTCGAGAACGGGCCCTACAACGTGTCCGCCCAGCTTACCACGGGCGAAACCGGCGACCAGGCGGCCTTGCTCTTGCTGGATGGGCGGTTCGACGTCGATGGAAAGACCAAGCGACCGTGTCTATGGCTCAGGGTCGATGAGGACGGCATGGAGCTGCGCGTGGGGAAGACGCAGAAGGGGTCTGTCATTGCCTCCGCGAGCCGACAGCTTCCGGAAGAACCGTGCGAGTTGCTCGTGCAACGCCGGGCGCGCTTTGTGTCAGTGGTTCTCGGCGATGAGGAGATCCTCCGAGCGAAGACCGGCCTGAAGCCTGGTGGGCAGGTCGCGTTCAGCAACGGCGTTGCGACCCTTGACGACGCCTGCTGCCAGTACGTGGGGGAGCCCGAGTTCGGGGACGACTTCATGCGCGAGCGCGGCGATCCGAGCAGTTGGACCACCGTGAGCGGCAAGTGGCGCGCAATCGGCCTGGGGCATGAGCGGCAATCGGTCAACGGTTTCTACTTCCGCGGCCAGGGGACCGAGACGGCTCTGACCACTGCGGGATTCTCGTGGTGGGAGGAGTACACGTGCAGCGTCGCGGCCCGCCTGGAAGACGGCACGACGTGTGGCGTCCTTGCGCTGCAACGTGGCAAGGGCGACTACGTCGCTTTCCTGGCGGATTCAGCGCGCGCGCCCGAGCCCACGTTGCGCCTGGTGAGAGCTCGGGAGGGTGTCGAGACGACTCTCGCAAAGCAGCCTGGGAGCGTGGAGCCGGGTCAATGGTACCGGCTCGCCGTGCGCCTGAACAAGGGCAAGCTCGAGGCACTGCTGGACGGTGAGGAGGTGGTCACATGCGACTACCAGGAACCGCGCGGGGGAGGCGTTGGTCTGCTGGTGCGCGGGGGGAGCGCCCGCTTTGACGACGTCCTGGTTCAGCCATCCTCGCGCCCACTCGTATTGCCTAACGGCGAGGGCACAGCCGCGCCGTGGATCCCTGACACACTGGGCCCTCAGGATCGGGTGACGTGGGCGAACCCCGCAGCCGCGTGGGTCGCCTCCGCGGAACGCCCGTCTCTTCTCTGGCACACGGCCGGCCTGTCCTCGCAACTGGCCCTCACACTTCAGTTGAGACCGGCCTCCGAGCCGGCGATGCGCCGCGTGATCCTGGCCCCGGCCACAGATTCGCCTGAGAGCGAGTGGCTCTCGGTGACGGCACGGGTTCTTCCCGGGGAGCGCAACGCTTCGCTTGTGTTCACGCGCTCCGGCAAGAAGTCCGCGCGGCGCAGCGTAGTGCTCGGGCCGGGAGGGACGCTGCAACTGGTGCGGCGCGGTGACCTGGTGAAGGTGCTGTGGCGGCGGTCCGTCGTTTTCCGTGCGGCGGGTCAGTGGAGCTCTCTGCGGCGCATCGGTCTTGAAGTGGATGGGCCGCCCGTGCCTGCGGGGAGTCTCCAGGTGGACGCCCCTGGGATCCGCGACTATGTATTCGGTGTCGCGCCCTCGGACTGGTGGGTTTCGTCGGGTACGTGGGAGGTGGCGTCGCGCTGGGCCTGCGACAGCCGCTGGTCATGGTTTGCCGGATGGGGCGAGAGTGACTTCGCGGTCTGGAACAAGTCGCCGGTGGAGGGCGATGTCGTGCTGGAGTTCTATGTCGGGGTGAAGATGAAGGCTCCCGGTGGCCCCGAGACGTCGCGTTGCCGCGACCTGAACGCGGTTGTCTGCGGCGACAAGTCGGACCCGCGCAGTGGATACAGTTTCATCCTCGGCGGGGATGGCGGAGTGAAGACGCAGCTTCTCCGGAACGGGATCGTGGTCGCGGAGAGACCGGATGTGCGCGTCCCTGCGGGCTGGGGCATCCACCATGAGTGGTTTCGTGTTCGGGTCGCGAAAGTGGGCGGCCGAATCGCGCTGGACTTTGAGGGCCGGCCCGTCATTCGTTACGAAGACCCCGAACCACTGCCGGGAGGGCACATCGGCCTGTGGGGGCGCAACAGTGGGATCCTCATCCCTCGCGCGACGATCTATCAGTAGGGGGAGATCGTGGTCTGTGTTGAGAGGGGGCAATGATGGGCACGGGGTGCCTGGTCCGGCCTCGGGAGGGCTGGCACCAAGGGAGCGGGAACGTTCCGGCGGGTGCACGCGTACGCGACGAGACACTGACGGCAAGAGCAGCATCAGAAGGGACGAGCGCAGGCTATGGCGGACCCGCTGAAAGTCGGAGTCGTGGGCCTCGGAATCCGGGGCTTCTGGATATCGGAGATGACGAGAACCGGCGACGAGACGACGCTCGTGGCCGTGGCGGACTTCGAGCCGTCGAAGCTGGATCTCGCCCGGGAGCACTTCGGCGACATTGGGCTCTACTCGTCAGGCGAAGA
>JALGSS010000796.1 GCA_029821745.1 Candidatus Zipacnadia bacterium | reverse complement strand
TGTTGACCCTGACGCCGGTGTCCAGTATTTCCTTCGCCGCGATGCTCGTATACTGTCGAATCGCACTCTGCATCTGGTCGAGCGATAGTTCGTGCCAGGGCGCGGGCAGCTGGATTTCCGGAAAGTCGGAAAAATCGGGCTCCATCTGTCCCCTCACGTCGGCATATTCGCCAAACAGACCCAATTCGGGATTGAACGGAAGTCCAAGCGCCGCCGCGATCCGCGCTCGGTCGAGGGCCTTCGCCAGCGATCGGTCGACCGACTGCTTCCCGCCGTCCCGCCTTGTGTTGATGCGCGCGTATACCTCGCTGGCGCCATGTGCCACGTACATGCTCTGCAGCTCTTTGAGGGACTTTGCCGTGGTGGTTCCATCCGTGAAGGCGTACCCGAACTTGAGCACGAGTTCCGTGAGCGGACTGACGGAAAGCGCCACTCTGAAGTGCTTCGGATCGACCGAGACCGAAGGCGCGTTCGCCATTGAGTCTCCCTCCCCTGATGGCAGAAGTGCGACGCCAATAATGCCGACGGCAAGAGCCAGTCTAACAAGCAGACTTCCCATTGTCATTCCCCCTTTCGTCCGCGTCCGCTGCAGCGCCTTGTTCGGTCATTCCTTAACTCATCTGTCCCAAATGGGCTGACGGTTGACAGGCTTCGAACAGGTCCTGGGTCCCCGTCATTGCGTCACGAGAACTTGCCTGGCCCAATTGAAGTACTCGCCCAGGTCCCCTGATGAGGGCATATGCCTGTTGAGCGCGTCTGTCGCCTCGGTCCTGCGCGCCTGTGCTGTGTTTGCCAGCGCGATAGCTGCGTTCCGCCTGATCGTGTATGGGAAGTGTTCAGCAAGCAGCTCAAGCAACGGTGGTGACTTCTCGAGGCCCCCCAGGTCTCTGTGGCTGGCGTGGTTGGCTGGGTCGAATCCGGAGCGAGGGTCGGCCTCGCGCGGCTTCAGATTACGGTTGGCGGGGCAGACCTCCTGACAGATATCGCAGCCGCATATCCAGTTCCGCATCGCTCGGCGAGTTTCGATCGTAATCATCTCGCTTCGCCGGGTCACGGGGTTGATGCACAGACGAGGATTGACCTTGCCTGGCGCATAGAGCGCTCCCGTAGGACATGCCTTCAGGCAGCGCTCGCAGTCGGAGCAAAGCGGGTGGGGCTTGAGGCCCACGACTGCAGGGGCTCTTGGCCGCAGCGACGCGTCCGTCAGTACAGCACGCAGGGCGACGTACGACCCATAGTCGTGAGTCAGCAGCAGCCCGTTCTTTCCGTAGGCGCCCAATCCCAGTCGGGCGGCAGCGAACTTGAGCGGGATGTCCTGCCCGTGACTCGCTTCGTATCCCTTCGAGCGTATGAAGTTCGACAGGCTCTCGGCTATCTGCCTTGCAACTGGATAGTAGCTGTACGTTCGGGCGGTCTTCCCCCGAAGGTCCGCGCGCGTATTCCTGTAGAGTGCCTCCTCGTCGTACGCGTATACCCCGATGAGAATGATGCTGTTCGCTTCGGACATTGCCCTGCGAGGATTCGCCAGCCGTTCGAAAAAGTCGGCGTCGCCCGGAGCGATCATGTAGTCCTCGACTCCTGCGCCGGTCTGGACGAGCCGGGTGTGCACTTCGGCGAGATAAGCAGCATACGTCTCGACCGGCGCGACTGCGGCAAATGCAGCGCCGTCTTCGAGCGCGAAAGAGATGATGGCGTCGGTCAGTGTAGCTGATGGCACTATGCGAGCCTCCGGCACCCGAGATATTCCGTACGCGCCTCTTGAGGCTGCTGGGCTCTTCCCTCCCCCCGAGCCCCATCTGTCCCAGATGTGCTGACGGTCAACACGATCAGTGCTTTTCTCATTCCGTCTCCCCTTTATCCGCGGCTGCCTGCGTTGAGCCGCCGGGGAGTTCGGCGAGCACCTTCGCGTAGCGTTCCACTTCGGCCACCGTGCGAGGGCAGTCCTCCCAACGCTTGAACTTGTCTGGCGTCACCTTGAAATTGTGGAGCTTCTCCTCGTCGTGACCCACCATGCCCCAGAGACCGCCCACCTTGCACTGGGTGCCGACGCCGCACTTGTAGCACGGAGGGATCTCAGTGGCGTGAAAGATGGCGCCGAGGTGCTGCATGTTGTCGCCCCAGCGCCGGACCGCCTCACCGAAACGGCGCACGCCATTCGGACCGCTTTTCTCGAACAGGGCCGTTACCACGAGCAGCAACGGCTTACCTTCGAGCAGGTTCCTGCGGTGATGGAAACACCAGATACGGGAGAGAAAACTGAACATCCAAGCGGTGATGGTGCCCGCATGGACGGGCGACGCCAGAACCAGCGCGTCAGCCTCGCGGATGGGCTCGAGGTACGGCCATAGACCATCCTTGTGGGCGCAGATATTGGATTTCGCGCAGAGGTGGGCACAGCCTCGGCAGGGAGCGAAGTCAAGGGTGCTCAGATTAACGAAGGTGTACTCGTGGCCGCTTTGCTCAAGAAGCGACTGCACGATCCGGTCCGTGTTTCCGCCCTGGATGGGACTTCCGCTGACACCGACAATGGCCATTTTCCTACCTTTCGTATTTCTGGGACGGCTGTCCGCCAGATCCCGCCGCAGCCGCTTTTGTACGGGTTCAGAACATTTGGCACACAATGCAGCTTGAATTAGCCGACATTTCCCATATGGCCTGCTCCCAGGGCCGTCCTGGGGTGTCTATCGTCAGTATCCCCTCGTCTCGGGGCTCTGTCAACGACTTCCGTGGCGGTCTGAGGCCCTTG
>JALGSS010000051.1 GCA_029821745.1 Candidatus Zipacnadia bacterium | reverse complement strand
CGATAGGACCTTGGCGACTTCATCAAGGTTCCCGGTGAGCTCCCCGACGCCCACCATCCCCGCGACGCCCGCCGGGAACTCCTGCGGGTGGCTCGCGAGACAGTCGGCGAAGGACTCGCCGGCCTCGATCCGGGGGGCCATCTGCATGAGCGCCCGTCGCAGCCTGCCGCTGGATACCCGCGCCGCCACGTCACTGACTACGGTCTGCATGCTGACGCCGGCGCGGTACAGACCCGAGAGTTGCTCGAAGAAGTTGCCCATCGCACCGGGGGATATCGGGGCCAGTCCGTACCAGGGACTCCAGCAAACGGGACCCGTCTTGGTCCGCCCTGCCCGTGAGTTGCCCTGGGCCGCCGGAGCGCCTCGTTCGCCGAGGGACTCGATCCACAGGTTCTTCTTGCGTAGCGTCACCGTGGCCGCCATCCGAGACGGGGCCTCAAGGGTGCCCTCAACCGGTGCGCCATCCTGCGTTTTGCCTTTGTAGTCGAAAACGGGCATTACATTCACCGGTTCCCGTAGTGGGTCCGCGGGGCATTGGTGTGAGCGTAGCGCGTTTGCCTGGGCCGGTCAAGGCGAGTGCCCAGGGGCAGGTAAGGCGGCGGTTGTGGCGAATTATCCTCGCATTCGGCGTGATTTCGCCCTCCCGAGGGCCTGCTGGAGGCGAAGGGCTTTGACCAGAGCGTTCAGGGCGATGGTCGTGCTGGCCGGTGTCGCCGGCGCGGCACTGACCGCGTGGTCTGCCGAGAAGACGTATGTATACAACGACAACGTGACCCTCGGCGTCACCGTCACCAGCATTCGCGAGCTCGGCCGGCCCGCGCTTCAGGTTCGGCTATGGGCATCCATGCCTCAGGCGACCGTCGCCGACTGGGCCCGCTCACCGGATCCCGGGAGTGACTCCGCCCGGGGCCACCGGGTGCGAATTCTCGCCTCCCGCAACGGGCAGCCGATGAATCTTACCACTGTTGAGCCTGGCGCGGGACCGCTGGCCGACTGGCTGGGTGTATACCGGACGACCGTCAGCAATCGCGTGTTCATCAAGCAGTGCGCGAGAGTGGCGGCGCTCTTCATCCACATGCCGCCGCAGACGCCGGCGGACTATGAGATCACGTGGATCATCGACAATTCCGTGGCCCGAGTTGAGCGCTTCCGCCTGCCCGGCGAGGGCGTCGGCCCTGCGTCCCGTGAAACTGCGACCGCCGGGCCGGCCGCAGGCGATGGCATCGGCACGTACACGCCGGGAACCCAGTTAGGCGCCCCGTATCCCCTATCCGTGGCCGAAGGGCATGCTGGCGGCGCGGGTGTAGTCGCTGCATCGATAGACCCCGCTCAGGCCCGAGAGTTCCTCGGACTTGGCGCAGACCCGACAGAGCCCGTTCTCATCGGCTGGCAGCCCGATCGCGCCCACGGCGTCGGGTTTCTGTTCTCGGAGGCCGACGGAGCGATGCCTGGCGAGCCCTCCCTGGAGCCGCTTCGGGACCTCGCGCCAGGTTCCTGGGTACAGGCCGAGAGCAAGCCCGTGTTCCTGAGGGTCACGGCCGGAGGCAGCGGCGAAACCATGGCAACGCTGGCCCTGGGGCCGGGCGCCCTGGTGGGCCGGGGGGCGAACGGTAACCTGTACTTCGACGCCGGAGTCGTCCGAGTCGCGGCACTCGCGGGGCCATTGGCCCTCGTCACTCCCGCCGGGGTCATCCGCGTTGATGGCCTAGCTCTGGTCAGCGTATCGCCGAACGACTCGCGCGTCTGGTGCGTCACAGAATTGGTGGAGTTCCGCGGGAAGACGCTGCGGCCAGGCAGTGTGGGACGCTGGGACGGCACGGCGATGACCACTGGCGCGTTCGCCCCCGGGGAGATAGAGGAGGCCTTCCTCGCGACATGCTTCCCGGCGGCCGGGGTGCCCGCGACATCGACCCGAGTCACGGCGACGCCACAAGAGCCGGCCGAGACCAGCGTCATCAAACGTGCGGTGCTGTGTCGCGCGGTTGACGCCCGCAATCAGCCCGTGGGGGCTGGTACACGCTTCCCAGCGGGCATCCAGGAGATCGTGCTCTTCGTCGATCACGACCCGGGGCCCGCGAAGAGCGCCCGGATCAGGGTCGAGATCGCGCGAGACGGTCAGATTGAGCTGCAGCACGAGATGGAGGTCACGGACTCCGGGCAGTTCGTCTTTTCCATGCGCTCCGCCGGGCCTGGCGGGTTCGACCCGGGCGAGTGGGAACTGCGCATCACCGTGGACGGTGCACTCGCGCGGACGCTGAAGTTCACGATAGGCTGATGGGCGCCGAGAAACGCCGGCGCCCCGGGGAGGCAACCGAGTGCCCACTTTCGAGGCCAGGAAAGTCCGGAATGTCGCGCTCGTGTGGGGGGCTGAGTTGGGTCCCGCAGGCTTCAAGAAGCTTGTCGCGCACTTCGGTGACGTCAAAGAGATTCTTGCGGCCGACCGAGCGGCCCTGATTGCAGCCGACCCACGCCTGACGCCTGAACAGGCCACGGCCATCTCGGGGATCTCCCAGCGCCTGGACGAGTTCAGGGCGCAGCTCGAGAAGCTCAAGGACGAGCATATTGATGTGTTCTGCGAGTGGGACGATTCCTACCCGTCACTCTTCAGAGGGATTCGCAACCCCCCGCCTGTCATTTCAGTGGCCGGGAGGATCCTGCCCGAAGACGATCCCGCCATCGCCCTCGTTGGCACCCGCACTGCGACCCCTGAGGGCCTGGAGATGGCCCGTGAACTGGGCAAGGCCTTCGCGGAGGCGCAGACGACCGTCGTCAGCGGGCTGGCGATCGGGTGCGACACCGCCGGGCATCATGGCGCGCTGAGCGCCGGCGGGCGCACCATTGCTATCCTGGGCTCCGGCATTCGCGTCATCCAGCCCCGCCGGAATCTGGCTCTCGCCCGCGACATTTTCCGGCAAGGCGCCGTGGTCTCCGAACAGCCACCGTACGCGCCGCCGACGGTCGGGCGGCTGATGGCTCGGAACCGGCTCCAGAGCGCTCTGTCCCGGGGCGTGCTGGTGGTGGAGGCCCGGGCGCAGGGCGGATCAATGTCCACGGCCCGGCACGCCGTGGAGCAAGGGCGCAGGCTCTACGTCGTTGACTGGTTGGAGCCGAAGGAGACTGCGGAGGGTACCCGCAAGCTTCTCGCGGAGGAGGCCCGGCCCGTAACTGGACCCGACGATGTGCCGGCGATCAGGCTTGCCCTCGTGGACCACATCACATGGGTCAGGGAGCGGGCTTCCAAGCCCTCCGCGCAGCCTTCTCTGTTCGACCAGTAGACCCGCGATTTGCGCCCTTCGTGCCCGCTGTGCGCGACATTCCAGGCCCCTTGCCTCGCTTGACTCTCTGTGAAACGCCGAACTATAATCGTATCTTAGCTATGGTGTGGCGCTTAAACGGTGCTCTGCCTACTTGGGAGGGGCATTTTTCCATGCTCAGCACGAATGTCGAGGAGTACGCCAAGATACGTGTCGTTGGCGTAGGTGGGGGCGGCTCCAACGCAGTTGACCGGATGATTGAGGCCGGCCTTATGGGTGTCGAGTACATCGCCGTGAACACCGATGCCCAGGTCCTCGACATGTCCGCGGCCGACAAGAAGCTGCAACTAGGGGAGAACCTCACCCGAGGTCTTGGCACCGGCGGCAATCCGGAACTGGGCAGGCAGGCGGCCGAAGAGAACCGCCAGGAGATTATGATGTCTCTTGACGGCGCCGACATGGTGTTCATCACCTGTGGGATGGGTGGTGGGACGGGAACCGGCGCCAGTTCGGTCGTTGCTGAGATATCCAAGGAGATGGGCGCGCTGACCGTCGGCGTTGTCACGAAGCCCTTCGCCGTGGAAGGGAAGCGCCGGGCGCAGCTCGCTACAGAGGGCATTGCAGGCCTCAAACAGCATGTTGACACCCTCATCATCATCCCCAACGACCGCTTGCTGGAACTGAGCGACAAGGAGCTCAGCCTGCAGGAGGCGTTCCAGATGGCCGACCAGGTGCTCCAGCAGGGCGTGCGGGGCATCTCCGAGGTCATCGTGGTCCCGGGGCTCATCAACCTCGACTTCAACGACGTCCGCGCGGTCATGCTGAACGCCGGAACCGCCATGATGGGAATTGGCCAGTCAGCGGGCGACAACCGCGCCGTTGATGCTGCACAGGCCGCCATCGACAGCCCACTTCTGGAAACCGACATCAAGGGCGCGCGGTCGGTGCTCCTCAATGTCACCGGTGGCAATGACCTGTCACTGAGTGAGGTCCAGGAAGCCGCAACCATCGTCCAGGAAGCAGCCACTGCAGGCAGCGACGGGGACGTGGACCTGATCCTCGGCGCTGTCATCGACGACAACATGCAAGGCGAGGTCCGGATCACCGTCCTCGCGACCGGCTTCGACGAAGCCGCCCCGCCGGCAGTCGTCCGGCCCGATGAAGCTCCCGCCGAGGCGACCAGGCAGGAGGCCCCCGCGCGGGAACTCAGAGAGCGACGGCCCGACGCGGGCAAGGCCGACGAAGCAGAGGCCCGGCGGCGCGAGGAAAGCCGTGAGCGACGGCGCTCAGCCTTCTCGGATGACATGCCCACCTACGACGAAGACGATCTGGACATTCCGGCGTTCCTGCGCCGCAAGTCATAGACCGCCGTGGCGTATACCTGTACCTGATAACAAGCGGCCCGCAAGTGCACACACTGGCGGGCCGCTTTCCGTAACTTCGGTTGTGTGCAATGAAGGGGGTGCGTAAGGCGCGAGGATGCGTCCTATGATGGGCAGCATTGTCATCGTCGCGACTTGCGACGATGGGGCGGAGCCACTGCTCCCGCTACCGCAGGGGGTCGTCGGCCTTTCCGCCCGCCATCATCTGCCGCAAAGCGTCGGGGGCACGATCGGCTGTCTCTCGAACACGCCGTGCGAGGCGTCCCATAATCATTGTCCAGCGTGCCCGTCATCAGGGAGCCCGACCCGGCTGGCACGAGTCGCGGCACTTCTGCCGTCACGACTCGTGCACGGGGTCTCTTAAAGTGCCCGTCTGGCGAGTAGGCACACTCCCACGCGACCACGAGTATAGACCACCCGACGCCCTGAGTATCACCTGAACACCCAACCCAAACCCAAACGGTCAACCATATCGGCGCTGAAGCCTGGGTCTCTGGTTACGTGCGGCCCTGCGCGGACCACTCCTCAGCAGCCGGTCCGTTGCATCGTGCCGTGTGGTACGGCATTCCGCCTGGATCCCAGACGAGCGTCAGGTTGTGCGGATACTGAAGGGAGAAGCTGTGTTGACACCCACTGAGTTTGTTGACGACGTGATGACGATCGTCCAGCAACGCGACCCCGGTGAACCGGAGTTTCACCAGGCCGTTCGCGAGATCGCCGAGTCCATTACTCCGGTAATAGAGCGGAACCCGGAATTTCGTCGGGCGCAGATCTTTGAGCGGATCATCGAGCCTGAGCGCCTGATAGTCTTCCGGGTCCCGTGGGTCGATGATGCCGGCAGGATTCACGTGAATCGCGGCTACCGAGTCCAGTTCAACAGCGCGATCGGGCCGTACAAGGGTGGCCTACGGTTCCATCCGTCGGTGAACCTGAGCATCATCAAATTCCTGGGGTTCGAGCAGATCTTCAAGAACGCCCTGACGACCACCCCGATCGGTGGCGGCAAGGGCGGGAGCGACTTCGACCCGAAGGGCAAAAGCGACCTCGAAGTCATGCGGTTCTGCCAGAGCTTCATGAGCGAACTGTACCAGCACATCGGACCGGATACCGACGTTCCCGCCGGGGACATCGGCGTCGGGGCTCGTGAGGTCGGTTACCTCTACGGGCAGTACAAGCGGCTTGCGAACTGTTTCGTCGGCGTCCTCACGGGCAAGAGCATTGACTGGGGCGGCTCGCAGGTCCGGACCGAGGCCACCGGATACGGCCTCGTCTACTTCGTGACCCACCTGCTCCAGGCTCGCGGCCGAGATTGGCAGGGCCTGCGGGTCATCATCTCAGGTTCCGGCAACGTCGCTATCTACGCCGCCGAGCGGGCAGCGAGGCTGGGGGCGACGATCGTCGCCATGTCTGACAGTGGCGGCTACATTGTCGACAGCGCGGGCATCAAGCTCGACACCGTCAAGCGCATTAAGGAAGTCGAGCGCAGACGCATCTGCGAGTACGTCGATGAGCACCCGTCCGCCGAATACCACGAAGGGCCGCACGGAATCTGGAGCTTGCCGTGTGACGTCGCTCTTCCGTCAGCCACCCAGAATGAGCTCGACGGCGACGCCGCGAGGCAGCTCGTCGAGAACAACTGCGTCGCCGTCGGCGAAGGCGCCAACATGCCGTGCACGCCTGAGGCCGTCCACGTTTTCGCCGAGAACGGTGTCAACTTCGGCCCTGCGAAGGCCGCGAACGCCGGCGGCGTTGCCACAAGCGCTCTCGAGATGACCCAGAACTCCACGCGCGAGAGCTGGACCTTCGAGCAGGTCGACGCCAGACTGCGCAACATCATGCGCAGCATCTACAACCAGTGCCTCCAGGCAGCCGATGAGTATGGGCAGCCCGGGGACCTGGTCGCCGGCGCCAACATCGCCAGCTTCTTGAAGGTCGGGCGCTCAATGCTCGCCCAGGGCGTCGTCTGAGCCACTTCGCTTCACGCGAACGTAGTCAAACACCGCAGATATGTGAAGGTTCGCATCGGCAAAGGCCACCGTCTTCAAGCGGTGGCCTTTGCCGTTACCTGCACGTGCTCAGCCGAGGATCTCAGCGACGATGTCCTTGTCGACGTCCATCACGTAGTTGACGCCGGCCAGGTCGGCTGCGTCCCGGGTCAGCGCGAAGATATCGTCGCGGCCGATGTGCTCGAGCCCGAACTTGCGCGCGCCGCACATGAGCTGGCGGAGGCCCTGAGCCAGGCGCATGTAGTAGTGGTATACACCCATGCCACCGGTCGGCAGCTCTTCCATCCGCGGCCCTAGGGCTTCTTTGAGCTCGTGGAACCACAGGAAGATGTTGTTGAGCCTGTCGCCATACTGGGCGTGCAACTTGTCGGGGCCGCCGTCCTTGATGCTTGCGGCGATGTTCTTGGCAACGTGCGCGGCGCAGATCGGTGCTCGCGCCATGCCGACGGCCTTGACGTACGGGGCGCCCAGGGCGAAGGCCTTGAAGATCTGGTCCTCGAAGGCGATGCCACCGGCGATCACCAGGTCCGGCACGTAGTCGCCGCGCTCCGCGAGGACGTCCATGTAGGTCCGGGCGAGAGTCAGCAGCTCGATGGGGGGCACGCCCCACTCGTTCATCATGCGCCACGGGCTCATGCCGGTGCCGCCGCCCGCCGCGTCGATCGTTAGGACGTCGATCTTGGCCAGAGAGCAGTACTTAATGGCGCGGGCCAGGTCGGCGGGGCCATACGCACCAGTCTTCAGGAAGACGTGCTTCGCGCCCATGTCGCGCAGCTCCTGGACCCGCTGCATGAACGCCTCTTCGCTCACCATGCCGATGCGCGAATGCCGCTCGAACTCCTTGATGGCGCCGCGCTCGTAGGCCTCCTGGACGTTCGGGTTGTCCGGGTCCGGCAGGACGATGTAGCCGCGCTTCTTCAGGCGCTGGGCCTTGGCGAGGGTGTCCACCTTGACCTCGCCGCCGATGTCCTTGGCGCCCTGGCCCCACTTGAGCTCAACCATCGTGATGCCGAGGTCCTCGATGCCGTAGCGCATGACGCCCAGACGGCCGTCCTCGACGTTCTCCTGCAGGACGATGCCACCCTTGTCGCCCTCCTGCCAGTCACGGAAGGACCGGACACGGTGCCGGAGCTCGGGGGACTGCTTGACCTGCGGGACGCTGTCGGATGAGAAGTCCGCTTCGTCGTCCATCCCGCACACGTTCTCACCGATGGTCAGCAGCGTGCCGGTGAGGGCCGCGCCGGAGGCGAGGCCATCCCAATTCTTGCCGGCGATATCGGTGCTGCCCAGACCGGGGATCACGAAGGGCAGCCCGAGCTTGATTCCGCCGTCATGTCCCAGAGACACTTCGAGGTCCGCAGCCGGGAAGATGGCCGCATCGCTGTTGGCCTCCACGCCGATGGCGCCGACGGCCGATCCGTTGATGTTGAAGGACGAGTAGTCAATCGGGTACTCCTTCTCCGCACCGGCAGTCACGTCGCCGAAAGGCTGCGGGTAAATGGCCTCCGACCCGCGGAACGCGGACCGCCCCACCTCACAGTAGCCCGGACAGCCGTCCAGACAGGTTGCGCACATCCCGCTGAGCTTTGAGAACGAGTTGCGGGTGCGCAGGCGTGTTTCCGTTGCCCCGCTTGCATTGGGAGTCGACAATGCCACATGAACCCCTCCTTGTAATATGCGTGGTCGCCGACCCGGTCGAAGGTAGGGACCACGTCGAGTATCCTCTTTTTTCACGCTACGTGCTGCCCGTTTGGGTGTCAAGCGCCCCGGCCGCGCTTCGGGGCCTCAATTCGCCAGTATTGGGCTTTTTGGCCGAATACCGGCGAATTCTCGACCTTTTCTTGCGCTCGGAATAAAGGGCAGTTATACTATAAGTGCTTAAAACCCTCATAGGTGACTATACATGAAGAAAAGCGCCCACGCAGCCGAAGCTGTCCTCCCGCCCGCCGCCCGCAGGCAGGCCCGGATGATCGAGCCCGCCATTCTGCTACTACTGCTTGAGCGCGACGGAGTCTACGGGTACGAATTGCGCGAGGAGATCGCCAAGGTCGGGCTGACCGACGCCGAGGTCGACGCTTCCGCCATCTACCGGTGTCTGCGCTGGCTTGAGAAGCAGGAGCAGGTGCGCTCCAAGTGGGACACCGCAGACGGTGGCGCCCCGAAGCGCCGGTACGAGCTCACTGAGTTCGGCGTCAAGTCCCTCAGCCTCTGGGCAGACCTGCTGCGTCGCCGCCGGGAGTCCCTGTCCAAGTACCTGGTCCGCTACCGCGAAGGCGCCGCACGGTACCGCAGACGCCGGAAGATCTGACCCCCGCCGCATACGCCCAACTTCCAGGCAAGCAAAAGGCCACCCGCCGATAGGACGGGTGGCCTTGTCTGTCTCGCAAGCGAGAAACCGCGCGGGCTTAGGCAGACGCTGCAGCCGCATCGATCAGTGCGGCGAAGCTGTCGGCCTTCATGGACGCGCCGCCGACCAGACCGCCGTCGATGTTCTCCTTAGCCATCAGGCCCTCCACGTTGTCGGGCTTGACGCTGCCGCCGTAGAGGATGCGGATCGCCTGGGCAGCTTCTTCGCCGGCAACCTCGGCGACCACGGAGCGAATGACGCCGCAGACACGGTCGGCCTCGTCCCCGTCACAGACCTCACCCGTGCCGATGGCCCAGACCGGCTCGTATGCGATGACGAAGCCGGCCGAGCTGCAATCGCCCAGGCCCTCGAACATCGCCTTGACCTGCCCGGCCACGACTTCGTCCGTATTGCCGGCCTCACGCTCGCTGAGAAGCTCGCCGCAGCAGGCGATGGGCTTGAGGCCCGCTGCGAGAGCCTTCTTCAGCTTGGTGTTTACGCTGGCGTCGGTGTCGCCGAAGACCTTCTGCAGTTCCTCGGTGAAGCCTTCCTCGATGACCCCGAAGCGCCCGCGGCGCTCGGAGTGGCCGAGGATGACCCACTGCGCGCCGGTGGACTTGATCATGTCCGCCGAGATCTCGCCGGTGAATGCGCCGGAGTCTTCCCAGTACATATTCTGCGCGCCGACTTCGATGTTCGAGCCCTCGACGCATCCGACAACCGTGCTCAGCGCCGTGGCGGGCGGGCAGAGAACGATCTCGGTGCCGGTGACGGCGCCGGATGCCTCTTTGACCGCGGAAGCAAGCTCGCAGGCCTCCTCATTCGTCTTGTTCATCTTCCAGTTTCCAGCCATGATCGGGGTACGCATGGGTTGATGACCCTCCAGTAGGTTAAGTCGCTTCCGTGCATGTGTTTGTCGTGTGTCTGATCCGTGCGGACATGCCCCGTGCGAACAGGGGCAACGCCGGCTACTGCTCGTCCAGAATGTCTATCCCCGGCAGAGCGCCCTCTTCGAGATACTCCAGGGATGCGCCGCCGCCGGTGGACACGTGGTCCATCTTCTCGGCAAGTCCCATCTGCGTCACCGCCGCCACGGAGTCGCCGCCACCGACGACGTTGAAGCCGGGGCAGTCGCCCATGGCCTCGGCGATGATCAGCGTGCCCTCGTCGAAGGGCTTGTCCTCGAACTTGCCCATCGGGCCGTTCCAGAATACTGTTCCCGCGGCGCGGACGATCTCCGCGTACTGCTCCTGGGTCTCCGGGCCGATGTCCAGCGCGTCCCAGCCCGGCCTGATCCCGTCGGCGCGGGCGAAGATCAGTGAGTGGTCGCCCTGCACGTTCTGCATGTGCACATCGCTGGGCAGGATGAGCTTGTCCAGGTGATCGCCCATCTTGCAGAGGATTTCCTCCGCCGCCTCAGGACTCCCCTCGGGGCAGTACGACATGCCGATCTCCTTGCCCTGGGCCTTGAAGAACGCCCAGGACATGGCGCCACCGATGAGCATCTTCTCACAGCGTGGCAACAAGCTCTTGATGACGCCGATCTTCTCATCCACTTTTGCGCCGCCGAGGACCACCACGAAGCCCTCTTGGGGCGCATTGTAGACCGTGCTCAGCGCCGCGACTTCCTTCTCCACCAGGAAGCCCATGACCGCGGGCTCGAGCACGCTGGGCACACCGTATACGGAGGCATGCTTGCGGTGGCTGCTGCCGAAGGCGTCGTTGACGAAAGCATCCGCGCCCTCGGCGAGCTCTTTCGCGAAGGCCATCAATGCGTCCTGGTCCTTCTTCTCCTCCTCGGCCCCGTAGAAGCGCGTGTTCTCCAGGAGGATGACGTCACCGTCATTCATCGCCGCGATCGCCGCCGCCTTCGCCTCGCCCACGCAGTCATCAATGAAGGTGACCTTCACTTTCTTGCCCAGCAGTTCCTTCAGACGCTCGGCGCAAGGCGCGAGGGTCTCCATCGGGTCCCGCTTGCCCTTGGGGCGGCCGTGGTGTGACGCCAGAACCAGCTTGCTGCCGGATAGATGCTTGATCGTGTCGAGCGCGGCGCCGATCCGCGTGTCGTCCGTGATGTTGAGAGTGCCCTTCTCATACGGGGCGTTGAAATCTACCCGCGCGAATACCACTTTGCCCGTCAGGTCTACGTCCCTAATCGT
Source organism: Candidatus Zipacnadia bacterium (assembly GCA_029821745.1). GTDB lineage: Bacteria > Armatimonadota > Zipacnadia > Zipacnadales > JABUFB01 > JALGSS01. The sequence goes on along the minus strand of JALGSS010000051.1, from coordinate 2,675 downwards.
CTTCTTCGCCACTTCAGTCACGCTCCCCTATTCAGAGATACGTCCTAAAACGCGTTTGGTCGAGCAAGTCGCCGGGGCGCGGGCACGGGCCATCACTCGTCCGGGAATCCCTCATGCTCCCACGTGGAGCAGTTGAACTCGGCGCTCAGGCCGAGTTTCGCTCCCGGCAGGGCCACCGGACCGCAGCCGCACAGGAACCGGCGCCCGTCCTGGCCCAGTTCATCGCCGATGGCGTCCCACACCTCGGGCGCCTCCGTACTTACATAGAGGTTCACGTCGAGATCGTGTTTCCTGATCTCGTCGATCATGAACCGGTAGACTTCGAGCCGCTTCTCAATTGGGAAGGGCCCGCTCTGGACGCCCTGCAGGTCTTCCTCCGCCGCGTCCATCGCCTCGACGAACTCGGGATCAAGCAGGCTGACATCGATCCGCCGGCGCAGGGCTTCAGCGCCCATCCACATCAACACGGTGATGCCGATCGAGTCCGGCCGCGCACATGAGAACAGATTCTCAACTGCCTCGGCGGCATCCTCCCGCCAATTGCGGACGGGCACGAAGGGCTTGAACTTGAACCGCACCGACAGGCCCATTTCCTGGCATTTGCGCGCGGCCTCGAAGCGCTCAAGCGACGACGCTGCGCTCGGCTCGATGATGCGCGCCGCCTCCTTGCCCGCCACACTCCACAGGCAGATCACGTGCTCCTTGTGTTCCAACTCGGCCAGCCAGTCCACATTGGCCGCCTTCGTGTGGAAGATCATGAACCGGTCGCCGAACTCGGCGCACTTGCGGGTCGCGAGATCGAACATCCCATACTCGGGCTCGAAGGCGATGTGGTCCGAGTTCCACGCGATCATCCGGAAGCACTTCTGCCACGGGTTCTCGGCCAGTGTCGGGCCGACGATCTGTTCCACGTACTCCTCGAGGTTCATCCCCAGAGCGATGAACTTGCCCGACTTCCCGTCGCCGCAGTACTGACAACCGTGGGGGCACCCTGTCTGCGTGCCGAACTCCCACGCGGGCCAGCAGACCAGGTGGCGCTCCTTGTCCGACGCCCGGCTGCGGTAGCCGCGCGTCCGGATCCACCCGTTCAGCGCATTGATGGTGTGGGCGCGGGTACCCTCGGGACAGCGCGCCAGTAACTCGCTGCAGTCCGGGGCCTCGCCTTCAAGATGCTGCATCGTGAACACCAGCGGGCGAGTCCAGTGAAGCGGGACGCCCTCCGGCGGGTCATCCGGCGGCCACAGCGTCTCGAGATCCCCGGCGACCTGGGGCAGGTTGCTGTCCGAGTACACCGTCAAGTCCGCTCGTGTGCGGCCCAGGGCGTCGAGCATCCGGTCCAGGCGCTGGGACGCGAGCCGGTCCTCAAGCACCTTGTCCTGCGCATAGAGACCCAGCGGCTGCAGTGCGTACATGCATGCCTCCCACGAGGGTACGAAGCTGCCGGCTGTTCACTCTTGCGAAAAGGGGCGAGGCCAGTTGCAGGCCTCGCCCCTTGTGTTGCAGCGTCACGGATTCAGCCTACCGTCACGAGGACGGGGCCGCCTTGCGGCGTGCTGCTTACCAGCCCATGTCGGCTATCTTTTTCATCATCTCGGCGGTGCGGTTGCTGTAACCCCACTCATTGTCATACCAGCCGACGATCTTGACGAACTTGTCGCCGAGAACCGAGGTGCAGCCCGAGTCGAAGGTGCAGGAAGCCGGGGAGCCGACGATGTCCTGCAGGACGAGCGGCTCCTCCGTGTAATCCAGCACATCGCACAGCGGGCCGGCTTCAGCGGCAGCCTTGAAGGAGGCGTTGATCTGCTCGGCGGTCGCGCCATTCTCCAGGTTCACGGTCAGGTCGGTCACGGACCCGGTCGGGGTCGGGACGCGCAGCGCATAGCCGTGCATCCTCCCGTTGAGCTTCGGGATGACGAGGCCGATGGCCTTCGCGGCGCCGGTGGTCGTCGGGATTATGTTGATCGCGGCGGCGCGGGTGCGGCGCAGGTCCTTGTGCGGGAAGTCCAAGATGACCTGGTCGTTCGTGTAACTGTGGATCGTGGTCATGAGGCCCATCTCGATGCCGAAGGAGTCGTCGAGGACCTTGCACATCGGCGCCAGACAGTTCGTGGTGCAGCTTGCATTGGACACGAGATTGTGGGTCTTCGGATCGTACTCCTCGTCATTGACGCCGAGAACGATCGTCTTGACGTCGCCCTTGGCCGGAGCGGAGATGATGACCTTCTTCGCGCCCGCCTCGAAATGCGCGCCGGCCTTCTCGGCCTCGGTGAAGTGACCGGTGGATTCTAAAACTATGTCCGCGCCCAACTCGCCCCAGGGAAGCTTCGCGGGGTCGCGCTCGGAAAGGCTCTTGATCGTCACGCCGTCGACGATCAGCTCCTCGTCGCCGACTTCAATCGCGGCATCCATCTTGCCGTAGATGCTGTCGTACTTCAGCAGATGAGCGAGGGTGGCGTCATCGGTCAAGTCATTGACGGCCACGACCTCGAGATCGTCGCGGAAGTTCTCCCAGATGGCCTTGAAAACCTGGCGGCCGATGCGACCGAAACCATTAATTCCAACCTTCGTCGCCACAACTATCCCTCCTAGACATGTATGTACTCAAAGGCAACTGGCGTTCTGCAGGGGGCGATGGGGGCTGCGACCGAGGGCAGCAGACACTATCGCAAGCTACG
>JALGSS010000002.1 GCA_029821745.1 Candidatus Zipacnadia bacterium | reverse complement strand
CCCAGCCTTGTGCTATCCGGCCTTGTAGGCCTGGCAACCGTTCGGGCTCGGCGGGATGTTGAGGAGGCGACGGCCCATGCTCCAAGGCGGTCTCTACGGACCAAGGGGCCGACGGCCTGTCGCCTCCCCGGGCCCCCAGCCCCTGCAGGGGCTGGGGGCCACTGCCCTCTGTGGCAGACAGTGCGCCTAACCACCACAGATACCTCTCTACTAACGACTGCTATCATACAAGGGGCCCGGCGACCGGCAGCTTGATATCTGGGTCCAGAACGTCGACGGTACCGGGCTGAGGGTCGTAAGCCACAGCCCCACCGATGACTGGCACCCCAGGTGGTCTCCCGACGGCACCAGGATTGCGTTCACCAGGCAGGGCGACGGGACGCGGGAGCTCTGGGTGATGATGGCGGACGGGAGCGCCAAGCGCCGGCTGGTACCTGACCTGCGCATCACCCCAATGGTGGACTGGTCGCCAGACGGACGCGAGATCGCTTTCACGAGGCTTGGCCTGATCGAGAACACAGGCCACATCTACGCCGTCGAGGTGGCAGGGGGAGCCGTACGTCAGGTGACCACCACCCCGTTCCGGGACTATCTGGGCAATTGGCGGTGAGCGCATGGCCGAGGGCCGCGCCTGGCGGTGACCTGTCCCTATCGAAAACTCGTACCGCGTGAGGCCGTGGGCCTGCGCGCTAACCTGGCCGCTTTGGTCTTGCCCCCGTCTTGGTGCCACCGGCAGTGAGAGTGTTCGGCCTGAAGAGCAGGCTACCTGCCCATGCCGTCGCGTGGTTGCTGTCGTGGCGTTGGCGCTCTGACTCCGGTAGGAGGCGTGATTGGCGAGGAGCTTGGGCTGCAGAGGAGACTGCAAAGGCAGACTGCCGGTCCCTCAGATGAGGAACAGCTCGGGACGACCGGAAACTGCAGGCCACCACTACTGGGTCGTGCGGAACCACCACAGGAGGGGTACGCCAAAGCCCCAAGGGGAGCTATGGATCGGGATCTTGCTGGCTCCCCCTGCTGAAAGAACTCCGCAACTGGATGGCGGGCGAAGAGTGCGGGAGTTGGCGGCGCTGATCTGACTTACCGATCGGGCCAACGCTTTCGCGGCATCGTCATCCGCCCTCCTGGAAGCACCGCACGCCTTCATCCACTCTCACCCCAAGTGGACCAATGTGCGGGGTTCAGACCAATCTTCGGGCGGTATGACGCCTGCAAGGCGAGCGGCGAGATAGAGGACGCCGCGATGGACTGGTGCACCAAGCCCGAGACCTCGAGCCCGTATCACTTAGCGCGTGGAAGCGCGCGGCGGATCTCTCTGGAGTTCTTCTGTCACTCGCCGTCCGGCTCGAACCATCCCTCGCGCGTTGGTGACAGCCAGGGCGACAGGCCGGTGAATCGCTTGCCGTCCACTCGCCCGCGCATGGTGATCAGGACCATGCGGTCCCGGCCCAAGTCATGCGTGATTTCGGTCGGCTCGCCCATCCGCGAACGGAAGAGCACCTCGCCAGTGTTGGCGTCCCGGATGCAGTAGGGGCGTCCGTGCTGGTTACCGATGGTCACGTCAGCAGCGGTCGTGCGGGTGAATACCCGGGCACCGACATGGTACTGCCCAGCCCGGTTGTAGAACTCCACGTATGTGCTCTCCGGGATATGATGCACGATGTCCGCGTCGGCGAGCACCAGGGCCATGGGGCCCTCGGTTTCCGCGCAGTGCAAGCGCAGCGTGTATGTCGCCCCCTGCTCGGCGCCGGGGATGACGACCTCGCCCTGTTGGGTGAGGAAGAAGTCGCTCGGATAGAACCTGTCAACGATCTCCGGCCGCGCGGTCTCCGGCATCGTGACCCGGGCCACCTCCTGCCCAGCCGCATCCAGCACCACCGCCTGCACAGCCCCGCACTGACTCTCCCATCTCCCGGTCATCAGGATCTGGACCCTCAGGTCACCGTCCTGCCAGGGGCGGAGCGCGACGTTCCCTTGCGTCAGGCCCGCGCCCGCCGGGGGGAGCGAGACGAAGGTGTCGCGCATGGCGTAGGGGTCGGTCTCCTGCATGCCCTCGCGCGCGCCCAGCGAATACCCCACCAGTATCGGCATCAGCAACTGGCGGTAGAGCTGGTTGCCGTTGTATGGGTAGACGGGCACATCGGGAGAGCTCCAGTCATGATTGGGAATGAGATCGGCCAGCGTACGGGCGATGTCCCAGCCCACCTGCACGAACCGCTCGTCGCCCGTCTGCTCGCGGGCCCACGCGCAGGCGATGGCGTCCTCGGTGCGGCACACCCCGCCGTCTCGCAGGCCCGGGTAGCCCTCGGCAGCCAGGTGCTGGAGCATCGTGGCCTTCATGGCCTCATCGCGCCACAGGAGCTGCTGCGGGATGAGACCATCGTACACGTAGAGGGCCGGAGCCCGGAAGACACGCAGCCCCGCGCTGTACTCCCGCGCCACGCTCAAGTCTGCCCACTCGCGCGCCAGGTCCGCGATCTCCGGATCCCACGTCTCCTCATACGCGTTGGCCCAGAACTGGCTGACGTTGTACAGCTCGCGCCCCCAACTGCGGAAGGTGCGCGGGTCGGCTTGGGTTGCGTCGGCCGCCATCGCCTCAGCCTTCGCCCCGGCGATCACCTCATCCATGACGTCCTTCGCCCGCCGGTAACCGGTGAGGTGGTAATAGTAGGCCAGGAAGTGCACCTTGGTGTGCTTGCCCAGGTGGTGGGCGCTCCACGGGAAGGGCATAGCGGCCGCCGCAGCCTGATAGCCCGTCGGGTGGCCGCGGGTATTGTAGTGGTTGGTCGCTACGTCCATGGCGAAGCGCGCGGTCGCCTCACCTTCCTCCAGCCAGTGCCGCCCGCCGCCGCGCATGTAGAGCAACCACGGGATCACCTGCAGGTTGTACTGGTGGCCGTCGAACCACCGGTAGGAGACGCCCGTCGCCCCCCAGCGCATCATGCCGTAGCGCCACAGCCCGTAGTCGTGCATAGCCGGCCAACGCCCCGTCGCCATACGCCCGATCTGCTCGATGGCGCGCTCAAACTCGGGGTAACCGTCGGGGTCAGCCGGACCCATGTCGAGCCCCAGGAAAGGCACGCGCATGGCATCCGCGGGGTCCTGCCTTACCGCCAGTGGATGCTGCGTCAGCGAGTTGAGCTGCCACGGCTTCCGCTCGGAGGCGCTGTCGTAGAAGTGCACCAGCAGTTCGTGGGTGCGCGCCGCCCCCTCGGCCGTGTGCATGAAGGTCGGGTTTGACGTGTACTCGTGGACGAAGTGGCCCTCGTCATCGATCCACTTGAAGCGGTTCCAGTGTTCGCCGGAATAGAAGTCGTCGGGCATGATGTCACGGTAGTCGAAGCCCATGCGCTTGCCGCGCGAGGGCCACATCTCGACCGTAAGCCCGTCGGCGGTCACATCGAAGGCCAGCGGGAACATCTGCCACGGCTCGCGTACAACCAGCGCCACCCCGCGACCATCCTCGCCCTCGGACGCCACCCAGCCGCCGAGGTGACGGCCCTCGTGAGCCTGTGCCTCGCCCGCCGTGACGGTGAAGTGCTCGACGTCATCCTGATGCGCGTAGACGCCCCCATCCGGCGCCTCCAGATCGAGGGTCTCGTCGCCCCAGTCTGAGAGGCCGATGAGGGTGCGGGTCAAGCTCAGGTCCGGCGCGAGGCGCAGGCTGACCTCGCTCGCGCCGATCGAGGTGTCCTGGACCATCCAGGTCAGCGTGTGGTAGATGCGCACGAAACTCTCGCCCCGGAAGAACTGGTAGCGCAGCTCCAGGCGAGCCAGAGGGCTGCCGTCCGGCAGGAGGTACTGCCCGGTGGCCTTCACCGAGGCGCGTGAAGACGTGGTCTCCTCCAACTCGAGCGTCCAGTCACGGAGTACGCCCGGGGTCTGGGACCTGCCATCATCGGCCACCAGCGCGAAGTCCGGGCCCGCTCCCTGCGGCACGGGGATGCCGTTGAGGATGACCTGGTCGAAGAGGCGGGGACGGGGCGCCAGCCGCGCCTCAAGCGGACCGGTGGTCACGATGATCGCGTCACCATCGCGAACAGCCATCGGCTCACGTGACGGGGCGGTGCCGGTGGGGCCGACCTCGAAGGAATACTGCCGGTCGCCGCTCGCGCGAAAGTGCAGCAGTAACCACTTGACCTGCGTGCGCTCGGGGTTCCACCAGCCCGTGGCTTCCGCCTCGAACGGGATGGGGTCGCCGAGGTCGTCGAACAGTCGCCCCCCCGGCACGTCGCTCAGCTCACCCTCGGGGAAGACGAGGCCCATGCTGACGGGCACATTGCGGACGACGGCCTGGCGTTCGTCGGGCTCCAGCACCTGCAGCGCCATGCGCCTTGCGGGTTGGGCCTGCGCCGGCTGCATCAGCGACACCCCCTGCAGCATTGCGAGCACGAGCGCTACGCCGCCCGCCGCCAGCATACTCCTGAGTACGCTTCTGCGTCTCATCATGATCCCTCTCCGGCGGCAATGCCTCGCACTGAACTGCGGGAGGGCGGTGCATATGCAGCAGCACAGGCCTCAGAACAGCGGTATCTCCAAGCGGACGCCGCCCTGGCGGGCCGACTCGTGGGCCATCACGCCGGGCAGACATAAGTCCATGGACCGCGCCTCGTCGAAGGGCGGCGGCGTGTCGGTGGCCACGCTCTCGATTGACCCGCCCCCGTTCGTGATGCCATCGGTAATGTGGAACTTGGGGCCTGTCACGCAATTCTGGGCTGGCGCGCCTCCGTTGCGAGAGGCGGTCCAGTGAACTGTGTGGCCTCACCTGAGAAGCCCATGGCTTCTCCCAGGAGGAAGCAGTGCTTCCTCAGTGTTGTGATGCCTTCGCCAGCGCTCCACGAACACCTGCGCTTCCGCCAGCGTGTCGAAGACGTCCCTGCCGAGTGACTCGATGTGCCCATTCTCTCACGGACTGTTTGGCTCAATGAGCGACAGCCTCTGTGGCGGCTGTTCGGGAGTTGTTCGACAACTCCACGTGTTTTCACGCTCGGGTCCCCCGACCAGCACGTAGCTGCCCCAACACTTTGCAGACGCGTCGCTCCGACGCCACCTCCTCGCCCAGCAGCTCACTTACATGCACCACACCCGCCCGGGCGCAGGGATGGGGTTGATGCCTGCGGCCGGTGGCCGTACTCCCGAGCATTGGGTTCCGGAGACGACCTGTCGTGGACCATCTCAACTGCCGCTGACAACCTGACCAGCAAGATTCCCCCGGCCGCAGCGGCACGCCACCGCCTCACTGTCAGTCCCTGGTGAGGCCGGGGAGGGAAGGCTCCCGGTAACGGCGAACCCATGCCCCACTGGCCCCCACGGTCACATTGTGGCAGCCGAAACGGTGGCGGCCCTTGAGTACGCGACGCAGTGAGGGTGGGAGCAAGGGCCAGACGCCATCAAATCGAGCACTAGTGATCCACCCAAGGAGCTGAGACCGCCATGACCGGGAAAGCCATTCGGATGGAGCGAATCAGTGAACGCTCGGACGGGCGCACGGTCATCGTGCCGATGGACCACGGGATGACGCTTGGGCCCATTGACGGGAGGCGGCGCCGATGCCGTCCTCGGGCACGTTGGTCTGCCGCTGATGGGACACAGAGGGTACGGTCACGACGTTGGGCTGATCCTGCATCTGTCGGCCAGCACCACTCTGGGCCCGGACCCCAACCACAAGGTGCTGGTGAGCAGCGTTGAGCGGGCTATGGACGAGGGCATGATGCTGCGCGACCTGGGTGAGGTCTCCATGGCATGCGAGGAATGGCAGATGCCGCTGGTGGCCATGGTGTACACGCGAGGAGAGAAGGTCACGAGCGAGTATGATGTCAGTGTTGTCAAGCACGCCGCGCGGGTTGCCGCCGAACTGGGCGCGGACATCGTGAAGGTCAACTACACCGGCAGCGAAGAGAGCTTCCGTGAGGTGGTCGAGGGCTGCGGAGGCCACAGACCAGGCGGGATCAAGGTGGTCATCGCCGGCGGCGAGAAGACCGGTAGCGATCTGGAGACTCTGGACATGGTGGACGGCGCTATGAGAGCCGGCGCCTCAGGGGTGTCGATCGGCAGAAATGCCTTCCAGCACCACGCGCCCGAGAAGATCGTTGCCGCCATCGTGAGCATGGTGCATGGTGGCAAGACGGTGGATGAAGCTCTCGCAAGCATGAGCGCGTAGTTGACCCGCCACGTTCGGTGGCCAATCGCGTAACGGTCCGGGGAGTTGACTTGTCATGAAGCTGGTGTGGGTCAAGGCTGACCCGTGGCGGAAGGAACTGGTGACCGAGGCCCTGGAGGCGGGCGCGGACGCCGTGCTCGTCCCCGAGGGCAGGAGCGAGGAGGTGCGTGGTTTGGGCATCATGCAGACCATCGCGCCCGATGGCGACCTGCGCCTCGGGGAGGACGTGGTCGAGGTCGAGATCTCCGACAAGGAGAGCGAGCGCCAGGCGGCCGCCCTGGGCCAGGCCAAGATCGTGATCATCCGCGCAAGCGATTGGACCATCATCCCACTCGAGAACCTTATCGCTGACGGCGCGACTGTCATCGCCGAGGTCGCGAACGCGGACGAGGCGCTCGTGGCGGCGACCACTCTCGAAAGGGGCACCGCCGGCGTGCTGCTGGTCACCGATGATCTCTCGCAGATCAAGCGCACCGTGGACGCCCTCAAGAGCGAGGCGGAGGACATCCCGCGCGTCCTGGGCATGGGTGATCGGGTCTGCGTGGACACGTGCAGCAACATGCGCGTGGGTGAAGGCATGCTGGTGGGCAACTCCAGTGCGGGCATGTTCTTGGTCCACGCCGAATGTGTGGATAATCCTTACGTCGAGCAGCGACCGTTCCGGGTCAATGCCGGGCCTGTTCATGCGTACGTCCGGGTGCCTGGCGAGAGAACCAGGTATTTGTCGGAGATACGCTCTGGCGACGAGGCGCTTATCGTGAGCCACGGGGGCGCAACCCGCACCACCATCGTGGGTCGCTCGAAGGTGGAGCGGAGGCCGCTCCTGCTGATCGAGGCGGAGGTGGAGGGCACCGTCGCCGCTGTCATCCTGCAGAACGCCGAGACGATCCGGCTGGTGACGCCGCAGGGCCAGCCGCTCAGCGTTGTGGACCTCGAGACGGGCAGCGAAGTGCTGGTCATGCTCGAGGATTCTGGGCGGCACTTCGGGGTCAAGGTCGACGAGACCATCGATGAGAAGTAGCTGCTCCAGCGCTGCTGTCCGCCACGACGGGGGCATGGGCGCCGCAGTCTGAAGCCCCGGCTCAGTTCGCCTCACGGCGCTTTGAGCTTCACCTGTACTGCCCCCACCAACGATACCAGTCTCCATGTGGTACTCTGGCCGGCTGGTCTTGCCCCCGTTTTGATACCACCTGCAGTGAGAGAGTCCAGCCTGTGAGGCAGACTTCCTGCCGTCGTCGGTGCGTCATTGTTGACGACTCCTCGCGCATGCGTGCGCCACTGCCTCAAGACAGATCGGGAGAGAATTGGGGCAGGAACGGGCGCTCTTCATGGCTAATTCTCCCAATGGCACCGCCCAAGCGGGCGGCGGGGAGGCCGACGGTTGCTTGTGCAGGACAGCCGACCAGAGGAGGCGTTAATGGGATGACGATAGCACGGTCCGCCACAGTATCTTGCGCGATGGTGTTGGTCGCACTCGCGTTAGCCGCAGGTTTCGCGTGTGGCGATGAGACCCACACGATCTTCGGAACGGTCACGGATCAGGATGGCGTGCCAGTTCCTGGCGTAGCCCTCAGCTTCCACGAAGCACTTCCTTCACAGACGACGGACGACGATGGTAATTACCGGGTGTCAGGTGCCGAGCCAGGTGAAAGCTACACGGTCGTGCCCGCGAAGTCAGGTATGAGTTTCTCGCCCGAGAGCAGGACGGTAACCGTCGGCTCTGGCGACGAGCAGGTCGACTTCGTCGCGAGACAGACCGACGAGGCCACGAAGGGGCGTCTGGACCCGCGAGTCAACTACCCCAGCGATCCCGGCATCGTCTGGCATCGGAACCAGAGCTACAAGATCACATGGAGTGGGTTCCACGGCACCCACGTGCGCATTGAGTTGCGCCGCAACTGGTTCTTCCAGCGACTGATCTCTGCGAGCACACCCAATGACGGACAGTTCTGCTGGGCAGTACCGTCGGGTCTGACCTATCGAGACGATTACCGTGTGCGCGTGAGTAGCACGTCGGACGCCTCGGAGATCGATCTGTCGAACAACGTGTTCAGCGTGAGACCTCGTGCGAAGCTCCTCTTCCCAAGCGATCCAGGCCTGGAATTCCCACGTGGTGTGCCTGTCACCATCACCTGGCAGAACTTCAACGGAACACACGTGAAGATCGAGAACTTCTACAGCGGGGTCTATGATGGCACAGTGACCGCAAGTACGCCCAACGACGGGTCCTACACAGTGATGGTGCCCGCCGACGCCCAGATCCGCGATGACTACCGGTTGCGCGTCACGTCGCTGATGACTCCCGCCGATAGCGACTGGTCGAACAATGATTTCGCGGTTGTCGCCAATCCAAGGGTGCTAAATCCCAGCATGTGGGGCATGACGTGGAAACGCGGATCGATCAACACGATTACCTGGGCGGATTTCGCAGGCGCAAAGGTGCGCATCCGTCTGTACAAGGGTCGCTCACTATCGCGCACGATTAGCGCCAGCACACCTAACGACGGATCTTTCGTGTGGAAAGTGCCGGCGAGCCAAGCGCCAGGCACCGACTACAAGATATGCATCGACAGCACGACGGCGGCCGATAGGGACTGGTCAAACAACGCGTTCAAGATCGCCGTTGCGCCATTGGTGACCTACCCGAATGCCCCCGGCATCGCAGTGGACCACGGGTCGTTGATGTGGATCCATTGGCAGGACTTCCCGCCCGGGAATGTCAGGATATCGCTGATGCGTTGGGGCTACTTGCATGATGAAATCGCGACCTCAACTGCCAACGACGGCGTTTTCGCGTGGAAGGTGCTGGCCTACGAAGACCTAACGGGCAACGGCTTCAAGATGCGAGTTACTTCGGTGCCACACCTGACGGTGCATGACCATTCAGACAGCAACTTCACCGTGACCTCGGTCCCCATCGTGCTCTCTCCCAACGACAAAGGGGTGACTTACAGTCGCGGCAGCAAAATGTTTATTTGGTATTCTGGTTTTACCGGCCAGTACGTGAAGATCGAGCTTCTGCGCGGTGGGGCCTTGGAGACTATGATCGATGCGTCGGCAAGCAACACCGGAAAGGCCTCGTGGACTCCGCCGGCCACGACCCCGATCGCCTCGGACTACAGAATAAGAATCACGTCCGTATCGGCGCCGACCGAGAAGGATGTGTCAGACCACAACTTCAGTATCGACTGAATCGCAGCCGCCAGGCGCGCACACCAGAATGTGGAGGGTGAGCACAGATGCCAAAAGCCACCATGTCAATGTTGGTCGCGTGCGCTGCCATCGTTGCCCTGGCAGCGACGCCAGTCCCTGCCGCCGATGGCTACCCCGTGCTGTCCGGCAACCGGGTTTTCATCGAGAACCAGGAGACAGTCACGATGTGGACGATCCAGTAGACCGGAGGGCGGAAACGACGGCCCCCACCTCCGCCTGCCTGAGCTTGTTGATGATCTGTTCGGGCGTGTGCTTCGTGCTGCTCATTTCACCGCCTCCCTGTTGCGTCCAGGCGCCCCCAATAGTGACATAGCACCCGGGCCGACTTCTTGGGGGCAAGACAAGTCAAACGCTACGCGCGGAGAAAAAATAGTTCGCAATTTCGGGAATGAGGTCTGCAGGAGTCGCCCTAAGAACGTAGAATACTGAATATTGAATGCACTGGCAGTCCAAATGCGGGGCGGGAGCCTCGTGTGATTGCAACACTCGTCCGCCGAGCAACGAGGTGCGACCTGTGAGCGTTCCTCGCCACTGCGTGTTCGCATTGGGCTTTCCCCCGCGTCCGCTGTGTCCCGTTGGTCGTTGTCCCCGCGTTGCGGTGTACGGCGCCGCGACCTCCCTGATGTCCATTCCCGACGAGGATGGGAGAGGATCAAGTTGACGCAACCTCTCTATCAGGCCGCAGAGGTTCTGAACATGGCTATCCAGGTTGAGAAGGACGGCTTGGCCTTCTACTCCGGGTGCGCGGCCGTGCGCGAGACCAAGGCCGCCGCCGACCTGTTCGCCGACCTGGCCGAGCAGGAGAAGCTGCATGTGAAGGTTTTCACGGACATGAAGGAGGGTCTGGCCGAGCACACCTTGCCGGAGAGCTACTCCGGTGAAACCGATGCCTACATAGCCAGCCTTGTGAGCGACCGGGTCTTTCCCCGCGACGGCGCTGGCGCCACGCTCACCGCGCGCATGGGTCAGGTGGCCGCTGCCACACAGATCACTGATGAGATGGAGGCCATCGAGATAGCCCTTGACATGGAGAAGCAGTCCATCCTGCTCTACTCCGGCATCAGGAGTCTAGTGCGGCGCTCGGAGCAGGAAGTGATGGATAGGATCATTGAGGAGGAGCGCGAGCACATCCGCAGGTTGCTGTCACTACGCCGCAGCCTGGGCGGCTCACAGGACGAGTGACGCTGCATTGGAGGCACTGATCGGGATTATGACCCAGCGCACCCTGACCTTTGATGAGGCGGCCGGGTTCTTCCGACGGCTGTTCGACTACGGGCCGGTCATGGGGCCGCATGAGCGACACCGCCAGCAGGGCTCCTATCATTTCGGCTGGCTGCAGGGCCCCGAGGAACTGGTGCTCGACTACACTTCCACCACGCTGCCCCCCAAGAAAGCCTTCTTCCCGCCCCGGCAGATGCTGTTTGAGTTCACGCTGACCGATCCCCCCGAGTTCGAGAGCAAGTTCGACACCGCGCCCTTCACGCTGGTGGGGGCGCACCCGTGCGATCTGCAAGCGCTCGATCAGCTTGACGCGGCGTACGGTGCCGAGCCCGCCGAAGCCTGCTGGTCCGCGAACCGCGCGCGTGCGCGGGTCATCGGGGTGGACTGCATGCCGGACCACTACTGCTTTTGCACCAGTCTGGCCACGAACGAGGCCCGTGGAAGCTGCGACCTGTTCCTGACCAGCATAGAGCGCGGCTATCTGGTGGAGGTGCGCACCGCAACGGGCCAGGAGATGCTGGCTGACTGCGCGAGTGAGGACCCCAGCGCCGACGACGTTGAGGACGCCAAGCGCTGGCGCGAGGAGAAGGCTGAGCGAGTGACCGCGTCGCTCGACGCCCCCGTCGACCAGTTGGCGGACATCCTCGAGGCCGACGGTCTGGGCGAGGTGTGGCACGAGATCGCGGAACGCTGCTACTCCTGCGGGTCCTGCAACACGACCTGCCCCAACTGCTTCTGCTTCGACGTCAAGGACGAGTTCGCGATAGGACTTGGGAGCGGCACCCGTGTGCGCACATGGGACTCCTGTCAGCTGCGCGACTTTGCCATCGTGGCCGGCGGGCACAACTTCCGCCGACTGCGCTGGGAGCGAGTGCGGCACCGCTGGCAGCGCAAGTTTCTGTATCTGTACCGCAAGTTCGGCACTCCTTACTGCACCGGCTGCGGGCGCTGCTCCCGTGCGTGCACGGCCGACATAAACATGGTGGACGTGAGCAATCAGCTCATAAATCACGCGGCGCGGAAGGGCTAAGATGTCTGAGGGGATCGACGCACAGGCTGGACTTGATGTCACATCCTTCTACCAGCCGGATCTGGCGCGCATTGTCAAGAAGGTGCGGATGACCGAGAGCATGGTCCTCCTGGGCATACAGCGTGAGGACCGCCAGCCGCTGGGCCACGAGCCGGGACAGTTCCTGCAAGTTTCACTGCCCGGCTACGGTGAGGCGCCCATCTCGCTGTGTTCGTCGCCGACGCAGCTAGACAGCTTCGAGCTGTGCGTGCAGGCGGTGGGGAATCTGAGCATGGCGGTGCACGATCTGCGCCCGGGCGACTTCATGGGCGTGCGCGGGCCCTATGGTAACGGCTTCCCGGTGGCCGACATGCAGGGGCACGATGTGCTGCTGGTGGCCGGCGGCATAGGCATTGCCCCGCTCAAGTCGCTGATCGACTACATTCTGCACCGACGTGGCGAGTTTGAGCGCGTTATCATCATCTACGGCGCTCGTACGCCCAGCGATCTGCTCTTCCGTGACGAGCTTGACCGGTGGCAGGCGATGACCAACGTGGAGACCTTCATCACCATCGACTCGCCCACCGGAGATTGGGACGGGCTGACGGGCGTCGCGACGGTGCCGCTACGTGCGCTGGCGATAGAGCCAGCCAACACCGTGGCTGCGGTGGTGGGGCCGCCGGCCATGTACCGCTTCGTCGCTTTCGAGCTTTTTGAGAAGCAGATCCCACATGAGAACATCTTCTTCTCGCTCGAGCGCCGGTTCAAGTGCGGCATGGGCAAGTGCGGTCACTGCCAGCTCAATGACCTCTACGTGTGCCAGGACGGGCCCGTGTTCCGCTACACTGATCTGGTCGGGCGGTCGGAAGCCATGGAGGTCTGGGCCCCCGAGGATGAGGACTAGCTGAGCAGCAAGCTGGAGGTAACGTGCGATGCGCAAGCCACAGATCGCCTTCTTCGACTTCGCCTGTTGCGAGGGGTGCCAGCTTACCGTGCTGCAGCTCGAGGAGCAACTCCTTGATGTTCTCGAGCACGTGGACGTCGTCACCTGGCGCGAGGCCATGACCGAGGAGAGCAGCGACTACGACATTGCCTTCTGCGAGGGCAGCATCGCCCGCAATGAGGACATCGGGCGTATCGAACGCATCCGCGATCAGGCCAAGGTGCTGGTCACACTGGGTTCGTGCGCCAGTATCGGGTGCCACAACGCGCTCAAAAACAAGTGGGAGATGGAGGAGATGCTGGACCTGGTCTACGGCGAGGAGGGCAAGCATTTCGACACCGTTCCCGCCCGCCCGATCTCTGCGGTGGTGGATGTGGACTACCAGACCTACGGCTGTCCGGTGAGCATCGGCGAGTTCGTCGAGGTGGTCAAGCACATCCTCACCGGTCAGCAGTATGACCCACCGAACCAGCCCGTGTGCGTGGAGTGCAAGCTCGCGGATAACCAGTGCGTGTATGAGAAGGGCGAGGTCTGCCTGGGCCCGATCACGCGCTGCGGGTGCGGCGCCATCTGCACCACCTACGGTGAGGCCTGCCAGGGCTGTCGTGGGATGATGGCCTCGGCAAACCCCCGCGCCGCCCTTCGCGCCCTGACGCGCGGGGACGCCAACCCGATCATGCGCAAGGTCATCGAGGCCCACGGGCTCACCGAACAGGAGATATTCGAGAAGATACGGGTCTATAACAACTGGCCGCAGTTGGACTTCGAGGAGTTGCCCGTCAATGACGACTGACGCCAACATCTACGTCCACCACGTCACGCGCGTTGAGGGACACGGCGACATTATCGCCGAGATCAGCGGCGGTCAGCTTCGCGAAGTGCGCTTCGCCGTGGTCGAGGCCCCCCGGTTCTTCGAGGGACTCCTGCGGGGACTGAAGTACCCGGAGGTAGTTCACGTCGCCTCTCGCATCTGCGGCATCTGCGCATGCAGTCACAAGGGAGCGGCCCTCAAAGCCACCGAGGCGGCCCTGGGCGTCACGGTCTCCGAGCAGACCAACATGTTGCGCAGGCTGGCCTTCCACGGCGAGGTCCTGAGCAGCCATCTGCTGCACATCTACTTCCTGGCTGCACCGGACTTCCTGGGCTTGCCCAGCGTGATGCCGCTGATCCACACCCACCCCGATCTGGTGCGCCGGGCCATGCGCCTGAAACAGATTGGCTATGACTTGGCCGCGCTGGTGGGGGGGCGCCACACCCACCCGGTAGCGATGTGTGTGGGCGGCTTCAGCTTCACACACGACCCGGTCGACATGCTCGCCATGCGCGAGCGGCTGGTGGACATCCGGGCCGACCTGGAGGCGAGTGTCGAACTGTTCGGCACACTGGCGATCCCCGAGTTCGAGCGGGAGACCGAGTTCGTTTCCCTCACACACCCCGATCGCTACGCACTGTATGAGGGCGACATCTGCTCCAGTGAGGGCGATGTCATCCCGCCCTCACAGTACATGGAGGCACTCGAGGAATTCATCGTGCCGCACTCGACCGCCAAGCACGCGCGCTGGAACCGCCCCGAATACATGGTGGGCGCGCTGGCGCGCTTCAACAACAACCACACGCAGCTTCACCCCCTGGCGCGGGACGCCGCTGAGACCCTCGGCCTCAAGGCCCCGTGCCACAACACTTTCATGATGACCGTGGCGCAACTCGTCGAGTGCGTGCACTGCGTGGAGGACGCCATCGAGCTGATCGACGATCTGCTCGCGGCTGGCATCAGCCACGAGGACGAGAAGGCTGAGGTGGAACCCCGAGCGGGGCGCGCCGCTTCGGTCGTGGAGGCCCCGCGCGGTCTGCTCATACACGAGTACGAGTATGACGACGAGGGCAAGTGCCTGTTCGCCAATCACGTCATACCCACCGCCCAGAACATGGCGAACCTCGAAGCCGACATGCGTGAGTTCGTTCCGCAAATAATCGATCAGAGCGAGGACCGCATCCGGCATGGGTTGGAGATGCTTGTGCGCGCCTATGATCCCTGTATCTCCTGCTCCACGCACATGGTGACCGTCAAGTTCACCGAATAGGCCTCGTGATCGCCCCTGGCCCCGCCGGCGCAACAGCCCTGGGCTGCGTGGACCGGCCAAAGTACCACATAGGAACTCGTATCACCTGTCGGTCCGCTCAAGGCCGCAGAGGATGCTGTGGGTCGGGATCTTGCTGACTCCCCACTCCCAGGTCATACAGAACCACCATATTGGCGGGTGTGGATATGGAGGTATGGGGTTTTGAGGAGCTTGTCTGGGCGTTCTGGGAGGAAGCGGGGCGAAGGGCGCTTGTGGGGCTGAGCTGCGCGATCGTGGTAGTGAGATCGGCACGAAGGCAAGTCATGCTGCACGTCGCGTGAAGCAGCAATACGGGGGGACGGGAGGGACAAGATCCCAGAAGGCGCGACTTGGTGGATCGCCTTCTCAGACCTCTTGCCGTGCAGTGAAGGTCATCGCATGAAGAATCGCGCATCTGAGCTGAGCGTTCTCACTCTCAAGCTCCTTGAGGCGCTTGGCCTGATCCACCCTCATGCCGCCATATTCGGTGCGCCAGCGGTAGTAGGTCTGATCGGTGATACCGGTCTTCCTCGCCGCCTGGCTGATGGTTGCGCCGCCGGCGATCTCGACTTCTGCCTGCCTGAGCTTGTTGATGATCTGCTCGGGCGTGTGCTTCTTGCTGCTCATTTCACTGCCTCCCTATCCCGTCCAGGTGCCCAATACTAACATAGCACCTGGACTGACTTTTGGGGGGCAGGACGGGATAGGGGGCCTCGGCGAAGCCGGGCGTAGTCATCGCCACCAGTGCGATCAGGGGGATTGCTGTGAGTGTCCGGTTTGCGGTCAATTCGCCTCCCATTCCCGGTCCAGAGGATGACTTTGGGCCATTCCCCCGTTGACTACATTCTCTCACTGTGGTACGGTTCAGACTATGGGTGGTCCGGTCTTTGCCTCTTCTTCCCCCGCAAGAGGAAGCATGCCGGATCACCCATATCCGCATCTCCTGCAAACTCCTACACAAGCCTCAGACCTGACCCCAACTCGAACCGAATGAACCTGTCGAACAACTCCGTCTTCTTCGCCTCAACCAAATCCAAGCCATATCCCGTGTTCCCTCTCTCCTGCACCAACCCGAAGTTCATCAGTGGTCTCAACAATCGGTGGTAAGCCAACTGCGGGATACGTTCTCCACCAATTTCGCCCTCAATTCCTCCGAGCACTTCAGGCAGGAACAAACTCTCTGCAACATCCACCAATCTCGCCCATTCGCCCATGAGCTCAGAAGTCATGAAGAGGGAATAGGCGACCGTCGTCTGCATATGCGGCAACTCGGGGAAGCGATCAACGTAGGCGAGATTCAGTTCGCGGAAGTAGGTGCGAAAGAGAAGAGCATACAGAACCCCAACCTGATCGTCCGCTGTCAAATCGCTCCCCTGCTTCGTGACCAGGAACTTGCTCTTCACCAGACTGATCAATCCCGCCAACTCCGACACCACACGCACAAGATGAAGAAGCCAGACATCCTCTTCATCAATCACCTTATTGACCGCTTTGATGGTGGCTCTGTATTCGGGAGGCAATGAGAGAGCATCCAACACCTCGCCCACAAATGCCCTGTTGAGATTCCCTGCTTTGGTGGCTCTGACTCCCCCTGACCCATTCATGCCAATCAACAGGACACGGGCATTGGTGAGAAACGGGGCAGACTCGATATCATCAAGAGTCAGGTTTTCATTCAGACACAACGCACCATCCCGATCCTGCCAATCTGATTCAAGCAGGCAGGTGAGTTGCTGGGGCGAGAGGGCAGTCATGGGCTATTCTCGCTTTGGGGCGATATGGGCTGATATGGGCGAGGGAGTGTTCGCGAATGGAATGGCTTGCTCCTGCGTACTGGATGATGCAGGAGACCGGGTGGGTATGGGGCTGCCGACAATGATAGAGACACGGTCATCACCATCAAGCGGACGTGCAGCGCGAACGCGTTGATGATCTGTCCGGGCGTGTGGGCACCACGCCGCAATATGGTTTGGGATGGAATCGGTGCAGGAACTGGCTCTTCCACAACTAATTGTTTCTATGGGGAAGCACCCAAACGGTGACGGGGCGGTCGACTGTTGCTTGGTGAGGACAGCCGACCCGAGGAGGCCATCTGTAGGATGATGGTAACGCGGTCAGGCGCGGCAATGGCGTCAGTCGCACTGCTGCTGGTCGTGGGGCAGACCAGTAGCGACGAAGCCTGCTCGATCTTCGGGACGGTCACCGGTCAGGATGGTGCGCCGATCTCTGGTGTGACCCTCAGTTTCGACGGTGAACTCCCCTCGCACACGACCGATCAGAACGGCGCCTACCATGTGGCCGGTGCCAAGGCGGGCGAGACCTACACGATCGTGCCTGCCCAAGCCGGGATGAGCTTCTCCCCCGCGAGCCGGACGGTGACGATGGACTCTGGGGATGAGATCGTGGACTTCAGGGCCCAGGCGGCGGGCGGGGGTATCATATGGAACTCGCCCCCCTCGGGAGCCACCTATAAGTCTCCGCCGCCGCCTGACATAACGGTACCCGCCGGAGGCGAGACGTGGCAGCAGGGGAGTGCCTACAAGATTGAGTGGAGCGGGGCGGCAACGGATCCTGTGACGCTGAGCATTGAGAGGCCTGGCGGCCCAGGGGTGTTGATCGCCATGAGTACGGCCAATGACGGCAGCTTCTCGTGGAAGGTGCCGGCCAGCATTCCCGCGAGGGACGATTACCGAATCCACATCAGCGGCGAGTATGGCGACAACTTCTCTGCCGAATTCAGTATAGCGGCAGTACCATTGGTGACGTACCCGAACAATGCGGGAGTGAGTTGGCGGCGAGGGCAGCCATACAAGATTCAGTGGCAGAGCTTCGGTGGCGGTCACGTGAAGATCCAGCTCTACCGGGCGGGATCACTGAACCGGTTGATCTCGTGGTCAACACCCAACGACGGGGCATTCTGGTGGAAAGTGCCGGCCACCCAGGCGACGGGCACGACCTTCAAGATCAAGATCACCGGGCAGAGCAAAGCGGTGGTGTACGACTTCTCGGATAAGAACTTTGTCATAGCGGGCGAGCAAACCGTGACGTGGCCGACTATCTCGGGAATGTACTGGCCCCAGGGATGGACGAACACTATCAAGTGGCAGGGGTATGTGGGTCAGTACGTGCGCATTGAGTTGCTGAGGAACTGGTCGCTCGCCAAGGTGATCGCTGCCGTCACGCCCAACGACGGGAGCTTCGTGTGGAAAATGCCTTGGACCGTGGCGTGGGGAATGGACTACCGCGTTCGGGTGATCTCGGTCAACGACCCGACTCAGAGGGATCACTCGAACAACAATTTCACGGTCAGCCCAGTGGCGCGGGTGATCGACCCGAATGCAGGCGGCACTTGGTGGGTGAAGGGACAGGCATACACAATCAAGTGGTCTGGTTTCGTGGAGTCAGATGTGAAGATCACGCTCCTCAACAGTGGGGTACCTTACAGGCAAATCACCGCCAGCACGCCCAACGACGGCCGCTTCGTCTGGAGCGTGCCCATGGACGTCCCCACTGGCAACAACTACAGGATCCTTGTAGGGACGCCATCGAAAGCACTGCCCAAGATCCCCATGGCGGAGGACAGCTCCGACAACCCATTCACAATAGCAGGCCCTCCGAAGGTCACGTTCCCGAACGAAGAGACCTACATGATCGAGGGTCAGAACTACCAGATAAAGTGGACGAACTTCCGCGGGACTACCGTGAAGATCGAGCTGCTGGACTTCGGCGTGCCCGTGGAGGTCCTGTCGCCTGGCACAGCCAACGATGGCATGTTTGTGTGGCAGGCGCAGAAGCCCAAGATCATTCTGAATTCCTACAGGATACGCATCACCTCTGTTCAGTACCCGTCATTCACGGATACTTCCGACGAGCACTTCGAGATAGGCAGTTGATCGCGACCGCTGAGCCAATAGGCCCTGTGAGATTCGCGGTGAGGTGTCCTCGGGAGACTGGGCTGGCGGGGGTATCTGAGGGTCCTCCCCCGTAAGCAGTTGCTCTACATGCTCCCTCGTCCAGCCTCGTTCAAGCGCCATCTTCCGGATGCGCTGATCAGTGAACCCCTCGTCCCGCATCCTCTTGATCTTCGCGCGCCCCCGCTCCCACTCACCATTGTGCATAGCCACCACTCCCTAATGAGACTATCCGGAGGCAGCACATACGCACTTGGTCCCACGAATGTCCCCGGACCTCTTACTGGTCCGTTCGGGTGCCTGCCAGTTCCACACCCCCATGCTGCTTCCCTCTGCCTGTTACCAAGCAGTGCTTCTAGCAGCAAAGAGTGCGCACAATGCGCACTCTTTTCTCGTGACAGGAGAGCCAATCACCCAAGATAACCCTATTCCTCGCTCGGTAACCAGATATCACAACCAGAACAGCCAGAAAACCGGCTCATTTCTTCCATCAAGCGGTGCAAAAACGAGCTTCCGTGGGGCTGCGAGGGGAGGATAATAAGGAGGCAGTCACTAGAAAGCACCTGCGGTAAGTTGATGTCGCCTTACCTCATGAGCAATCCGGGGTGGGCGTGATCTGACGGGTGACCTGCCGCCGGCGGGGAGGAATACGCCGCCAATGAGGGAAGCGACGAACAGTGCGGTCACTTCAGGAGCGGCAGTTACGGGGGGCCTTTATCCCTGCCCCCTGACGTCCATCAGACGTGTGGAGGCAACTGATGACGAAAGCACCCATACGGGAACTGACGAGGGATGTGCCGGTGGTCCATGAATGCGATATCTGTGTGATCGGCGGCAGTTGCACGGGTCTGTTTGCTGCCGTTCGCGCGGCACGTCTGGGGGCGCGAGTTGCCCTTATCGAGAAGCAGAACTGCTTCGGCGGGATGGCCACCGCGGGTCTGGTCTATCTCTGGCACAGCCTGTGCGATACCGCGGGTGAGCTACAGATCATTGGTGGCCTCACCTCTGAAGTCATCGAGCGTCTCAGCGGGCGAGATGCGGTGACACGGTCCGAGAAGCCGAACGTCTTCTTCCGGCTCAATACTGAGGAGCTTAAGATCGAGTTGGATGAGCTTGTCGACGAGCACGGCGTCACTCCGTTTCTTCATACGTTCTACTGCGCCCCTGTGATGGAGGGTGACCATATCGACGCGGTGATCGTGGAGAACAAGAGCGGGCGCCAGGCGATTCGCGCTGCACAATTCATTGATGCCACCGGTGATGCTGACCTGGCGCTGGACCTGGGGCTGCCTTCACACGAGCCGGAAGCCTGCCAGCCGCCGACCACCTGCGCCAAACTCTACGGGATGCAGAGCATGGGCGATTTTGATTGGCAGGCAGCGATACGGGAGCACGGCGAGGAATTCGGACTGGAGGCGGACTGGGGCTGGGGCGGCCCTGTTCCGGGCATGCCCGAGCTTGCGTTTCGCGCCGACTCGCATGTCTTCGGGCTTGACACTGCATGCGGGGATGATCTGACGCGCGCCGAAATGGAGGGGCGCCGCAAAGTCCGTGCGATGCTCGATGTCATCCGCGAGTATGGACCGAAGGGTTCGTCCGTGCATCTCGCCGCACTTGCGGCCACCATCGGGGTTCGAGAAACCCGCCGTGTCTGCGGGAGCTACCGCGTGACCGGTGATGATGTTCTCAGCGGCAGACGCTTCGATGATGCGATCGCGAATGGTTCGTATCCGGTGGACACTCATCACGCTGATGGTGCGGGCATCACCTTCCGCTATCTGGATGGTACGCAGAGGGTCGTGCCCGAGCGCGGGCAGCCCCCAATCACAGGGCGCTGGCGCGATCCAATTGCCAACGATCCCACCTTCTACCAGGTGCCCTTCCGGAGCCTGCTGCAGGAGCGTGTGCCAAACCTGATGCTCGCGGGCAGAATGCTCGACGCCGACAAGACGGCGTTCAGCGCGGTGCGTGTGATGGTTAACACAAACCAAACGGGCGAGGCGGCTGGCGTGGCGGCATGGCTGGCGCTGAACGGCTCCATCCCGGTGCAGCAGGTTGATCCTGCTCACCTGCGCGAGACACTCGCCGTCGGAGGATCGGTGATCATCTAGGAACAGAAGTTCCTCTGTGTGCAGCACATTCACACCGTGGGACGTGCCGTCGCTCGCACATACCGACATGCTTCCGACCAGCCCAGTTCTCTCGCATCGTCAGGAATCATGTTCGACCCCTCACTCCCAATTGATGGGCACGTCGCGCAGCCCCTGCTGATAAAAGGTCGCCACGAAACCACTACCGAGAAAGCCGATGCGAACCATGATCAGACCTCCTTACGTCTTGGCGAGCAGAGATGCAAGAGAACGGCCGTAACGGATCTGACGGATTTGGGCCAACGCCCGCGATTGCTGCTCAAAACACCAGCTTCAGCACGATGCCGACGACCAGCACGGCGGTCCACACCTGCACACCTCTGCGCTGCCAGACTGGCGGGACAGACTCAGCATCCGCAGGTTGATCGCGGTGCCAAGCACGCCGCCAGGCGAGGACCGCACACCACATGAAGACGTAGGCCACGTCCATGACAATCAGGGAGCCGCCCCAGTCGTCCACAATGAACGCGAATTCGCCCGGGGACCACTGTCGCTGCCAGAGGAAGATATAGTACATAACGGTGGAGGCCACGCCTATTGTCGGGAACAGCCTGCATCAGACCTGATTGACTTCACGCAGACTGCGTGTGGCCAACACCGCTGCGAGGAAGAGCGCCAGAGAATGGTAGGATATGAGCAGCCAGATGACTGCGGCGAGCGGCAGGATGGAATCGAGACCCCGCGCGGCAGCACCCGATGCCAAAGCCCATGGTCTTCGCAAGGCGAACAACCAGACCAACTCAAGGCCTGTGAGGGTCAGTGTGCCGAGCGCCACGTCTACCCAACCCTTGCGGTCCATTGAGGCCAGCTCCTGAGGAAGGCCTTCAACGGCAGGCGTACTGACGCCTGCAGCAACACTTGGCAGATTTGGGGCGATGCACGTGACATTCGCTCGGCGTACCGGCTCACCCATGGCGGCGAGTGCCTTCGCGTTCCCGAACAGAATGACGTGGTGCAGGCGCTCAACCGGCTGATCGCAGAGCGTGGGATACCCGGAAGTATCCGGCTCGACAACGGCCCTGAGTTCACGTCGCGGCTGCTCGACCACTGGGCCTGGTGTAACGGTGTGACGCTGGACGTCATCAGGCCGGGGACGCCGACGGACAACGCCGTGATCGAGGCGTTCAACGCCCGTTTGCGGCAGGAATGCCTGAACGAACATTGGTTCCTGTCGGTGGCAGATGCCCAGGAGTTGGTGGACACCTGGCGGGAGGACTACAACCGCGTGCGCCCGCACAGTTCGCTCGGGAACATGACGCCTGAGGAGTTCGTCCAGCAGGCGCTTGAAGCTCACCCCCATGGGGGTGAGCACGGTACCAACGGCGCGGCATCAACGACCCAACGACGACGGCAGGAAGTCTGCCTTACAGGCTGAACTCTCTCACTGCAGTGGACCAAGATCCGGGGGGCAGACCACAACCAGCCCGCCCCGACCGTCAGCATCATGCTCAGCACTGCCGCCGCGAATCTCATTCGCGATCACTCCGAGGACGTCGGCTACTGCTCGTAGGTCACGACTACGGCCTCGCTCCGGTCGGCCTCGACCGACACCGGCAGCGTGAGCGTCCCGCCCGCCGCCTGCGCCTGGATCGTCTCGCCGGTGACCAGGTCCTGGGCGCCGGTCACCGCGCCCGTGATCCCCAGCGCCGCCAGGTCCACGGTCAGCGTCCCTGCGCGCGCCTCGCCCTCGCTGCGCAGGGCGAAGTAGACCTTGCCCTCGCTCGGTCCGTAGCGCTCGACCCACAGGCCTTCGGCGTCGCAGCGCGCGTAGGTGATCGGCTCCCAGCCTGCGGTGGCGAGCGCGTGAATAGCGGGCAGGTAGGTGCGGAAGGTCTCGCGGTCGCGCTCGTAGAGTTCGGGATGCACCCAGTAGTTGTACCCGCCCTCGGGGCCCGCGTCGGAGATGCCCGGGAAGATCGCCCAGAACATGCAGCGGTTGATGTAGGTGTCCATGTGCTCGGCGGTGATGATGCCTTCCTTCTGCCAGTGCCACTCCATGAGGTGGCTGATGGGCTTCTGGTATCCCATGGCCCGGCGCAGATAGCTATGCTCGGCGCGCTCGGTCTTGAGCGACACCTCGGAGCCGATGACGTCGAAGAAGCGGGCGAAGAACAGGTGAGCGTTGGCCGGGATGTTGGCCTGCATCAGCCGCCCCATCCCGCGCTGGTCGTCGAACCACGCCTGGTAGTACTCCGCGCTGGTCATCCAGATGGGCAGCACGGGCTGGAGCGTGCGCGCGCTGTAGGTGAGCGGCCGGTCGGCGAAGGCAAAGTGATCGCGCCGGTAGTTCTCCACGCTGACCAGGATGACTTGGTCGATGTAGATCCCGTCCAACTCGAAGCCCTTCCCGCGCCACTTGGCGACCGCCCTGTCGTACCACTCGCGCCGCTTGGTCCAGGAGTTGAGCCCGGGCATCTCGGGGTCGGCGTCAACCATGGTGCAGCGCATCCAGCGGTGAGCGTTGCCCTTCACACCGCCCCACTGCTGGCTGTGCCAGCCCGTCCACTGGATCAGACCGTTCTCGTCATGGGCCGCACAGTTCTCGACGATCTCCTTGCCCCAGCCGGTCATGGCCGCCACGCACTCGTCGTACGAGGGCACCGGTGGGTTGGGGTCATCGTAGTCACCAAGAACGATCCACTGCTCCTGCGCGTTGGTCATGGGGAAGGCGTAGGCGCCATGCTCGCGGTCCCAGGCGATGTCATGCGGGCCCTCGTCGTAGACCAGCATGAAGTCATCCGGCTCGTTGATCTCTTTGGGTGCCATGGTCCCGAAGAACCAGCAGCCCTGGCGCTCGGCGCGCACCTCGAAGAACTCGGGGAAGAGGTCGTAGTAGCGCTGCGCCGCCGCCCGCATCCCCCACTCCCCGTCGTGGCGGTAGATGTAGAAGCGAAAGGGCGCCCGCGACGGGTGCTTGCTCGCGGCGGCGCTGAGGCCGAAGCTGAACTTGACCTCCATCGTGCCGCCGCCATCGCTGCTCTCAAGCGACGTGACCACCAGCGCCGGCTCGTCCATGCGCACCGCCAGCGACAGCCCATCGCTCTCGTCCGCCAGCGAGCAGAACGGGTGCTGGTTCAGCTCGCCACTACGTGTGCGGGTGGTGGTGGCGTGGCGGCCGAGCGTGGCGGCGTCCTCATCCTCGTGCAGCGCCCTCCCCCACCGGCGGCCATCGGTGAGCACCGGCAGCCCGAAGACCACGTCCACGCAGCGGTCCTCGCCCGTCAGGTCCCACACCTCGCCGACGACCTCGATGCAGCCCTCGTGCCGGATGAACTCCACCTCAGCCCCCAGCCCCAGGCCTGCCAGCTCGCCGCTCTGCAGCATGCCCCGGTCTGTCTGCGTCACCTCACCACCGACAGGTAGCAGCAGCGAATCAACCGCCGCATCGCGCAGACGCAGCCCGCTCTCCGGCCAGGCCGGCCGGTCGGTCCAGTCGGCCTCGCTCAGCTTCATCGACGCGACCGCGCCAGTCGCCGGGTCGAGGCCGACGCTTAGTCCGTCGCCGCTCTCGACCCGCACCAACTCCTTCGGGCGCGTGTTGGTGGCGACCATCGTGCCGTCGGGCATGAGGCGCTCGGCGGCGCGCACCGCGTAGCTCTCGATCTCGCGCAGCGACAGGTCGTCGAACCACACCCGCCCCGAGTGCCTGCGGAACAGCCCCAGCGCCTTGATCGACTTCACGGGCCGGGCGGGTCGGATGGTGACCTCGCGCTGCTGCCAATCATGGGTGCCGGTGTCGAAGCGCGTGGCCTGCCCATAGAGGAAGGTCTCGTCCATGTACTGCAGGTCGGCCCAGAGCGAGTAGTGCTGGTCCGGCTCGCCTGCCACGTCCTCGCAGCGGCTCCAGCCGGTAAGAATGAGGTCGAAGGGGAGCGGGCGGTTCAGGTGGACCTGCTGCATCACGCCGTTGATGCCCTCGTCGGTCTCGTTCACGCACAGGGCCGACTTCTCGCCGCCGCGGGCGACGGTATCGGCGCTGAACATGCTGGCCCACTCGCTCCACGGCGTGTCGTCGGCGCCCAGCGTCTCAAAGCCGCCGTCTGCCAGCAACTCGTTGCCTCGCGCGCCGGGCGCCAGCATCGGCCCGGGGCCGACCGGACCCGCGTCGGTGGTGTCGAAGTAGACGTACAGCGGTCCCTCGGTACTGAGCCGCGCGATGATCCTGCCCACCGCCGCCGACTGCGCGTCATAGCCCGGCAGCGCCTCCCAGCGCGCGGGCGCCAGCACCAGGCCTCGGTCACCCACGCTGACCACGCGCACCGACTCGGGCGCGAACTCACCCACGCCGGCCAGCAGCGTGGTGAAGTTGCCCTCGATCTCGATCTGCGGGCCGATGGGCGCTGGCACCACCGCTGCGCGGTAGTGCCAGCGCGCGTCCCACCAACCCTCCGGCGCGGCAGCGGCGCAGGTGCATGCGAGTGCGACGAACATCACGACGACGCCAGATCGACTCAACTCATCCGCCTCTCGTTCTGATCGCTTCCGCGAGCACAGTTCACTGTCGCGTCGCCTCTCTCCTGCCCGCGAAAGGGCGCGCGGCGGGTCGCGTCGAAGCCCTCATCCGCACGGCACAGGTGCAGCCCGGAGGTGTGGCCCGTGCGTCTGGCCCTGGCAGTGTTCGCGATGGTAGGTGCCGGTGTCGCCTGCGCGCAGTTGCAGGCCGAGGGCGGCCTGGGTGTCGCGCCGCCCATGCCCGAGCCCGTCCAGCGCGGCGACTATTGCGAGGTCACCATCTCCTACGAGGCGGCCCGCGAGGAACTCTACGGCGGCGCGCCCCTGTACCGCGTCACTCAGAACGTGCAGGTTCACCCGGCGGATGGATCAAGCTCCACTACCGCTTCGACTGGACGCGCCTGTTCGTCTTTCGCAGCGCCAGCCTCTACCTGGCGCTGGCCGGCGACGCGGTAGACCGCGCCCGCTACTGCGCCGACTACACGGACCGCCTGACCGGCGGCGTCCTGGATGTCGCCGCGGGCACCGGCAGGATCGACAACGTCCGCGGCGCGGTGCGGTCGCTGACCATTGACGCCCAAGGCGGACCGATCATGTTCTGGTTCGACGAGAACGAGGATGTAACCGCGCAGTTCTGGGGCGGCGGCCGGGTCGCGGTCATCGTGAAGATACCCGGCACGGGGCGGTCCGTGCCCATGTACCCCGACACCACCGGCGTCATGCAACTCAACCTGAGGCTCCCGGTCAGTCAGTAGCCGGACGGAGGGAACGCAGATGAGCAACTCGGGCAAGGTCATCCTGATTGCGCTCCCCGAGTTGGACCAACTCCGCAACTGGATGTCCAGTGAGGAGTGTCGGGAACTGGCGGCTGCTATCTGACCAGATGCTCGTCTCAGCGCTTCCGCCGCGTCGCCATTGGGCCTCCCAGAACCAGCATGTGCCTTCATCTATCACTCCCGGTGGATGAGAAGACGGGATTCAGACCAGAGTCGTGAGGAGCTTGCATGGGCGTTATGGAACGAAGGGTCGTGGAGAGCTGTTGTGGGGTGATCGGGGCGATGGCGGCGCTGAGATTAGCCACGAAGAACTCGACGTACCAGAGACCAGCACTCACAGATACCCAATCCGCGCCCTGAGACAAACGCCGCGTTGACCCGCGCTGACCGGACTGCCTGCGCCGACTCCAGGATCGTCCGGCGTCCGGACGGAGTTTCCGAGATGGCCAGGCAGATCTCCAGCCCAAAGCGGATGGGGGGAGCACATGATCGGCCTCGCTTACGGGGAGTCTTCCGGCCGGTATTCGCGCGACCATTCCACATCGAAACCCGTACGAACGAAGTTGGTCCAGCGCTGCAGGAAGACCTCGGGCAGCCCGATCCGCTCGAGGTCGGCAAGCACGCGCGCGACATCGTAGGCACAGACATGGAAGGTGAGGCCACCGCCGTGCTCCAGCGCATAGCCGGCGCGCGGATCGCCGTTGCGCGGCTGGCCGACCGCGGGCAGGCAGATTAGCCGGCGTCCGGAGACGGTGCGATCCAGCGCCCAGTGGGAATGGCCGCAAAGCGTCAGCGGCGAGGACAGACCCGCCATATGAGTCGCGAGCACGCCGTCCGGCATGGCTGGATGCAGATACGGCGCGCCCGGGAGTTGATGACGCACCACGGTGGACAGGCCGCACGCGGACAGGCAGAGCGTTTCGGGCAGCGCCGCGAGATGCGCGAGGTGCGACAGGTCGAGTTGCCCCAGCGTCCACTGGTCCCAGTTGAGCGGCGCGTCCGGTGCGGCCGCACGTTCGCGCCACGCCAGCACCGCTACGTCGTGGTTCCCCAACACCGCCCGCGCACCCAGCGACATCAGAAGCTCCACGCAGGCCGCCGGATGAGGCCCGTAGCCCACAATATCGCCCAGGAACACGACCTCGTCCACTTCACCCGCGTCCGCCAGCACCGCCTCGAAGGCCGGCAAGTTGGCGTGCACATCGGCGAGCCACAGGCGCGTCATCGTGCGGCCCCCCCGGTGGTCAGAAGCTCCCGGAACGTTCCCAGACTGCGCTGTATGCCGGTGGGCTTAACGCGATCGGGGTTCATCTCGAGGGTCCCGTTGTGGGCGTAGTGGATGTCCGCCAAACCGCCGACGATATCCTCGAAGGCGACCTCGCCCGTCCCGATCTCGACATGATCCAGCTCGCCCACCACGTCATGCAGGTGGAGATGGCGGAGTGTCGGGCCGAGCGAGCGGATGAGCGGGCGGAAGCCGCCGTAATGCTTCAGCGGGACCTCGTAGGCCGGCAGGATCATGTGGCCGACATCGAGGTTGACGCCGACGTGCGGCAAGTCCCACCCGGCGACGGCCCCGAAGCCCTCAATGATCTCCAGCGCCGCGACGGTCTGCGCGCGGGCGGCGAGGTCGTTGAGTTCGTGCATTGCGGCGCGCCAGCCTGCCTCGTCGGCATCCGTCAGAACCGCATGGATCGTGACTACAGCCGCGCCGAGATCGTGCGCGAACTGCATCACGGGTTCGAGGGCGGCGAGACTGTCAGCGAGATTCCCGTTTTGCAGGTTGATAGCGAAAGGGGCGTGGATCTCGATGAAGGCGAAGGCTGCGAGCGACTGGCGCAAGCGCGCCCGCGCCTCTCCCCCACAGTCGGCGGGTTCCACTCCACGCCAGCGTCCCGGCGTGCCGGGGGCGGCATGCAGACCGACGCCATCAAAGCCGGCCTGCTGCGTCCAAGCGATCTGGCGCTCGATGTCGAGCGTTCGGCCGATCCGCCAAAGCATGTTGCCGATCATCAACATGATGAGATCATCGCTCCACTGAGAAATCACACACACCACTGACGTGTCCCCATCGGAAGCCCGTATCGCCCGGGGCCGTGGGCGTCCGCCGCTTTGCAGGGCTGCGTTCGCGTGCCCCGGGATGTCAGCCACTCAACGCGACCTGTTGACCATTCGCTTGGCGCTTTCCTCCTTGGCGGTAACTGCTCGTCTGCTTTTCGCTCCGATCACGGCTTGCACACGCGCACCACATGGCGTATGGGCCGACGGGCCGCGCCTGAAATGGCGGACAGTCTGGAATGTCCGCAACCGTGGGCTATGCCCCTGCGGGGTAACGCAGAACTACCATAGGAGGCGCGGCGGGAGTACAGGGGCACTGTGGATCGGAGTATCGGGCTCCCCCACCCCAAGGTCATACAGAACCACTATATTGGCGAGCGTGGATATGGAGCTATGGGGGTGATGAGACTGGCCAGAAGGAACTCGGCGCACTCATGGTCCTGAGCATGCTGGTTTCTCCCCCCGTAGCGTTCCCCTGCACTGCCCACCAACACTCGCCTGTACCCCAGCCGCATACCGAAATGGACGCATTGCCCCACACTGACCGGGCAACCTACACTGACTCCAGAATGGGCTGGGATTCGGGCGGGGTTTTCGGGAAGGACAGCCACCGGCCTCAGCCCGGGCAGTATCTACACGCTCCAGTTCGTCACCGCCGACTACAACGATGTGGTCGCGGGCGCAATCGCCCCTAAGCAGTTCGGGCTCAACGCTGTCCTCGACGCCGGCGCGGAGGTCATTCCGGAGAAGTCCTATGTCTATGTCAACAGGCGCAACTCCGGCCGGAAGAAGGATGACGGACTGGCCCGGGTCAACCTCCACCACATCCGGTTCCGTGCCGCTGCCCCGTCAGTCACGGTCACGGTCACGGTCACGGTCACCGACGCCGACGCCGAGGCCGAGCCGGGAACGGAGATCGCACTCAACTACATCATGCTCAAACCATACTTTGAGGAATAGCCCCCCCCGAGGAGAGCTGTTACTGCGAGGCATCCTGGTCTTGCCCGCGTGCTCGTGCTACCTGCAGTGAGGCATCTCGCGGTTGGCGTGGCCTGGGAGCAGGCTCCTCTGCAGAGAGAGTCCTCGATGCCCCCGACGCAGCCCGTCGCGTTCGCCAGATCAATGGCTCCCCCTATGAAGCTCCTGTGCCCGGTCGAGAGCCGAGTGACGGAGGACTTCGTCATCCTCGGACCGAATGTGCCTGGAAGCCGAGACAAGGCACCAGCACGCCCGTCGGAGGTGCCCGATGCCCCACCAGATCCGACTTGCGACTCTCGCCCTTGTGGCATGTTGCTTCACCATACCCACCCACGCCGCCGAGCCACCGTACATGGGCAAGGTCTTCCTGGGCATTGGCGGCACGGAGGTCCCAGTCCCTGAGGATACGCGATACGAGTCCACCTGGGGCTTGCAGATCGAGCGCATCCCCGCCATGTCCGCCGCTGAGACCGCCGGCCTGCGCGTGGGGGACATCATCGTCAGCATCGATGGGGCGGTCTGGAAGAGCGAGCAGATACGTCTCAGCCGATCCTTCGGTAAGGCCGGTGACAAGGCTCGTCCGGGGGATGTGGCCAGTTGCCTCGTCCTGCGCAAGGACCCCGACAACCCCGACGCGCCCCCCAGCCTGGAGACGATCGAGGTGACTCTCACCCGCTACCCGCGTACCGAGCTCGACGATCCCCGCCCGCCCACGAACGATGAGCTGCGCCCCGACCTGGCTGACGTGCGCCCGGACTACCAGGACGCCTGCTGGCGGCTGATCGACCAGGCGGGCTACCGCGAGGCCACCGAGGACATCCTCGGGCGCATCGATCGCTGCGACCACTTCCCCGACCCTGACCGCCTGCCCATCCTGCGATATGTCCTCCGCGATCCCTTCAAGCTCGAAGCCGTCACCGGCGAGACCATCGCCGCCCTCAGACAGGGCCAACCCGACACGCCGGAAACGGCAGTGCTGGAGACGGCGCGTCACGTGCTGGTGACCTTCGATCGGCGCGAGCTACGCGCGGACGAACGGCCGACGATTGAGGCAACCTTCGTCGACGAGGACCTGGCCGGGCACCTGGAGTACGTCGAGCAGGTGTTGCGGGTCGCTGCGGATTGCCACCAGCGGGCCTTCGCGGCGCTGACGCAGGATGAAGCTGAGTACATCCGCGCCCACCGCATGGAACTGCTGGACGCCTTCATTGACGTGAAGATGCTTAGCTACGATCAGGACCGTGAGGCCCAGGGACGCTACCTGCCGGTGCTGGACCTGGCCGGGAAGGTGGACATCGACGAGCTGCTGGGCCAGGCGCGAGTTGTGGCCCGGATTGCCTCGCCGGCCTTCACGAATTCGCTTCTCCGGGCTGCGGAAGCGTCTGGCAAGGACCTCAACGCCGCGGTCATTGCTGAGCGTAAGACGGACTTCGGGGACATCGTCGTCGCCGGGCGAGGTCGCTCCCGCTACCAGGGCAGAGAGTTCGCGGTGCTGTTCGAGCTTGGCGGCGACGACGTGTACGCGAACGCCCAGGCCACCTCCATCTGGGGCTCAATCCCGTCGGCGGTGATCGTCGATTTCTCCGGCGATGACGCCTACGAGACCCACGCGCCTTTCCGCCAGGGCTGCGGGGACATGGGAGTGGGCATTCTCGCGGACCTGGCCGGGGACGACAGCTACATCGGCCTGAAGTACACCCAGGGCGCAGGGTTCTGCGGCGTGGGGCTGCTCATCGACCGCGCCGGCAACGACACCTACCGTGGCCTGCAGATGCATCAGGGCGTGGGCCACTGGGGGGCGGGCGCGCTGGTGGATGAGAGCGGTAATGACCGCTACGAGGCCCACTGCTGCTCGCAAGGCGTGGGCCTGGCGGGCGGTGTGGGGATCATCCGGGACATGGGCGACGGCGCCGACAGTTACTACTGCAAGGGCGACCAGGCGAGCGGGTACGGCACCGCAGGAGTGTTCGAGGGTTGGGGGCAGGGCGTTGGCTTCGGCTACCGCCCGTACGCCTCTGGCGGCGTCGGCATCGCGCTGGACGAGGGTGGCGCGGACGTCATGGAAGCCGGCAACTTCTCACAGGGCGGAGGGTACTTCTACGGCTTCGGGATCCTGTACAGCGGCGGGGACGGCGATGACCACTACATCGGCTCTCGTTGGGCACAGGGGTTCGGCTGCCACCAGGCATCCGGGTGCATGATCGAGGAGGGCGGCGATGATCGCTACTGCACCCGCTACGCCGTCGTCCAGGGCATCGCGTGGGACGAGGCGGACTGCCTGTTCATCGAACGGGCCGGGAACGATCGCTATGAGGGCGGCTCGTTCAGCCAGGGGGCCGCGGCACAGAACGGCTTCACGATCTTCCTGGAGATGGCTGGTGACGACACTTACCTGTATACCAACCAGGGCCGGGCGGGCGGTAATGACTACCACGGCGGGAAGTCCCTGAGCTTCTTCGCTGACCTCGGGGGAGGCGCGGATGTGTACCCCTCGCGCGCCAATGACAATACCGAGTTCGGAGGCGACAACTCGGTCTTCGTGGACGCGCCCGGAGGTGTCGAGAGCCTGGGGCGGTGATGACCTGCCCTCGTGAGTGATACCAGTTCCTATGTGGTACTTTGGGCCTCTGGTATTGCCCCCGTCTTGATACCACCTGCAGCGAGAGATCTCCGCCTGTGAGGCAGGTATCCTGCTACTGGCGACGAGTCGCTCTCCACATGCCATTGGCGCCCTGACTCACTGAAGTGGCGCGGTCGGAGAAGAGGGGGGCCACGGCGGAGGTACTTGTCCGCGAACGCAGTAGTGGACAAGCAAACGGGCCGCCCCTCGAAGGAGGGGCAACCCGACGCATTCGTGAAATCGATGGCTCCCCCTATTGGACGAACTACGCAACTGGATGGGCAGTGAGGAGTGCCGGGAACTGGCGGCTGCTATCTGAGCAGGTGCCCGGTTCAGCGCTGCCGCTTCAGCGCTATCGGTCCGCCCTCAACCACCATACGCCTTCATCCACTCTCATTCCAGGTGGACCAAGATCCGGGGTTCAGACCAATCTCTCCTGACACGGCCGTACCGTGCTGTGTCACCCAGAATCACATCACGGCTTCCACGGCCGGTTGTGCAGGTTCCGGCGGCCCGCCAAACGAAGTACACCAGTGAACGAGACTGACCGCTCAGTCAACGCCGAGCCACCCAGTTCTGTGCTGGGAACCCGGGATGGAGCCCGCAGGAGGCCTTCATGCGCCCGAACATCGTCTTCATCATCAGCGACAACCAGAGCCCGTGGACGATGGGCTGCTACGGCAACGATGAAATCCGCACGCCCAACTGCGACCGCCTGGCGGATCAGGGCGTGCGATTCACTAATGCGTTCTGCGTGAATCCCGTCTGCTCACCGAACCGCGCGACATACATGACAGGGCGGATTCCCTCAAGGCATGGCGTGCACAACTGGCTCGGCGGCGAGAAACCCGACGCCCAAGTCGGCCCTGAGGCATATTGTACGATCGCGGAATTCGACACGCTTCCCCAGATACTGGCAGACGAGGGCTACTCATGTGGGATGACCGGCAAGTGGCACCTTGGCGACAGCCTCAACCCGCAACTTGGGTTTGGGTATTGGTTCGCCAAGCCGCGCGGGCACACGCGGACCTTCTACGATTCCGAGGCGATCTGGCAGGGCGAGATCTACCGAGAACCGCGCTACTATCTCGACGCAATAACTGATCATGCGGTGGACTTCATCAGGCACCACGCCGAGCAACCGTTCTTCCTGCATCTGGGCTTCAACGGTCCTTACGGGCTCGATCAGGACATGCGCGACGGCCACCGCAACCGCCACGCGGAGTACTACGCACACAAGCCCCTGACGTGCTTCCCGCGTGGGGAGACACACCCGTGGCTCGTGCAGAACCGCGACTGCATGAACAACGACACGACCATGCGCAGCTACGCCTCGGCCGTGAGCGGTTGCGATGACGGGGTGGGAGCGATCCTGGCGACACTCGACGACCTGGGCGTCGCCGACAACACGCTTGTCATCTACACCGCGGACCATGGCCTGTGCGCCGGGCACAACGGCATGTGGGGCATGGGCGACCATTCCCGGCCCCGGCACATGTTCCAGCAGAACCTGCGTATTCCGCTCATCTTCCGCCATCCGGAAGTGATCACCGCTGGAGGCGTCGTGGAGGAGATGAGCTGTAACTACGACTTCTTCCCGTCGATGCTCGATTACCTGGGACTGCCGCAGCAGGGCCAAGTGCCGGGGAAGAGCTACGCGGCGGCGCTACGCGCCGAGAAGCTGGTCCGGGATGATGAGATCACCTTCCACGAGTACGAGGAGACGCGAGCAGTGCAGACGCCGGCGTGGAAACTGATCCGGCGGCATCCCGACGGACCGGACGAGCTGTACGACATGGTTCACGACCCGGGAGAGCGCGTGAACCTTGTCGATCGGCCGGACTGCGCCGACGTGCAGGCTGATCTCGATGCACGACTGATGGACTTCTTCGCCAGACACGCGGCCCCTGAGTACGACGTGTGGGCGGGAGGCAGAAGCAAGGCGGGGAGGCCGGTGTGTTGACCTACCCCACCGTCGCGATGAACTGCCTGCGGCACATCGCTGTGGGCATGCGCATGTCACCTGCGTGCGTCGGGCACTTTCGTTTCCTGTGACTGCTCAAGTGCAGTGAGCCCCCCCCCGAGTGACCACAGAGGCAACACTGGTGACGAAGGTCCCGCGGGGGGCATCCGAGTCCCCGCGCTTGCGGCGGGAGCGGCGCGTCTGGTAGCCCCGCACCGGATCGAGGTTCGGACATACGGAACCGTTCGGGTAGACTACCTGAACACGAGTCGGCCGTATTGCGCGATGTCGTTGTTCTTGCCGTCGGCAAAGCGCCATACGCCGATGAACTGCTGACCGACGCGACCGCGCGAACGCGTGAAGTTGGCCCCCCAGACATCGCCGGCCTCTGGAACTGGGCCTGAGAGGGCCGCAAAAGGAACAGCCATCTCGACCGTCCAGAACAGATCCCCCTTCACCACCTTGGCTTGCCAGGATGGATCCCATTTCACCCAGCTCTTGCCGCCGGCATCGAAAGTTGTCCCGATGGTATTCACGATCATTTGGTAGAACTTATCGGGTTCAGCCGAGGGACTGACGAAGAATTCGACGCAGTCGTCGCGCCAGACCGCCCCATCGTGCTCACGGCACGACGCCACCAGCGTCTGCATGTCGCTTTGCAGGCACACGTAACCGAGATACAGATTCGCGCTGTCATACGCAGCCGCCACGAACGTCGGCTGTTCGACCATCGTGTTCTGAATATAGTCCACGAAATCCCCGATCTTCTGGGCATCGCGCCAACAGGCCTCGTCGAGCTCCCCGTCGATGACCGGTACTTCCGACGCGCGTACAACCGGGAGTTCCTCGCTCGCCAGGACGGCGGTCGGGTCAAGCTTTTCGAGAGACTTCAGCAGCCAGGCCGACGATGTGGCGCCCCACGGACTGGAGGCAAGCGCCTCCGTCCATGCGCCGGCGCGACCGCCACGTTCGGCGAGAAGTCCTGCCGTGAGGGTCAGGGCGCCGGTCATCGGGGTTTCCTGCTGCTCGGAAAGCCATGTTCGGTAGGCATCGAGCGCCTGCGCTGCGGCTGGGCCGGTCAACGACCGCACCTCCGCCATCCGCTGCACGGCCTCGACCGTCAACTCTCGGGTGGCCTGCTCACGCAAACGAGTCTCGATCTCGCCGGTTACCGGCTCGATGAACGCGTGGAAGTCATCAAGGAACTTCCGCGCCCGGGTCTTCTGCAGTTCGGTCCGGGACTTCTCGAGGACCTCAGTCAGCAATTCATCACAGCGGCTCAGATCACCATCGCTCAGCGCGTCGAGGTAGCCCGTCGCATGGAAGTTCAGATACTGCCGCTTCCGCGCATTCTTGAACCACTCGGTTTCCAGGACCGGTCCCGCCCAGAACTCTTCCCAGAACCGGTAGTAGGCCGCCAGTGCCGGCGCGGCCTCGGGCCCAACCGCGCAGCGGTACCAGTCGTCGAGGAGTTCGTCGACGTCACGGGACGGGTCCCAGAGCAGTTTGAGCGAGATGTACAGCTTCGGACCCTCGCGCCAGTCCTCGCTCGGATAGGCCTCGGCGTACGAACAGCGGACGTTGTTGGCGAAGCCGAAACGGTAGTACTCTCCCATCTTGTGGAACCAGACGCGAGGAACGCAGTACGACCTCCCATAGATGTAGTCGTACCAGCCAAGAGTCGGGCTGGCCGCAGCCCAATCACGGGTCATCTCGTGGCCTTCGCTCTCGATCTCCTCGCCCAGCCACTTCATGCGGTCGTAGGTCATGTAGGGGATCATGCGGGGATGGACACTGACAGCCTCTGGCGGCGCGGCGACTTCGCTGTAGGCCAGGCAACCGAAGTATTTGTCGGGATGCTCCTCGAGCACGCGCTCGATCACCTTGTTGGCCCAGTCGTAGTACAGGTCGGAGTAGTCGACCCGGCCCAAGAAGTTGTCGGTTCCCGGTATCTGCGCCATGCACGCATCGCACTGGCAGTACCCGCTACTGTCGTTGGCACCCAACGAATACGAGGGCGCATCCGGGTGCGTATCGAAAAACGCGTTGATGTTCGTGACGGCCTCTTCGACGATCCCGGGCGCCGTGTAGCACGGCTGCCAGTGATGCGTGCTATTCGTCTCCGGCAGGAACCGCGTCCCGTTCTGAATCGGGAAGAACTCAGGATGCGTCTCAGTGTAGGTTTCCGGGGGGAACAGCCGGATCAAGTTGTGATGGAACTTGATGCGTCCATGCATCCGGTTGCGCTGAGCCCAGATTGCCTGTTCCCTTCCCCGAAAGCCGCTCATCTGCCTGGAGAAGAACGATGGCGCGTCCCGCACTTCCATGGCCGGCACGTCCAGTGTTGCGTGCGACGGTACGTGCTCGCCGAGCTCGCCGGGAAACAGCCACCGGATGCCAACGTAGCGCTCGAGGAACTCGTAGACGCCGAACTGTGTGCCGTAGTCACTCGCCCCGCAGATCACCACGGCAGCCGCGCCATCCTGGGGAAAACTCAGCACGAACCCGTCCGCATCAAGCGCATCCACTCCTAGGTCGAGGCTTCGCACAACGTTCGTCGGGCCAACGTGGATGTCAGCCGGGCCCGCTTCCCCGGCGGCGGCCTCCTCGACGACCTCGAAGCCCGCGTCCGTGCTGCGTTCGAGGAAGTCGGCCAGCTCGGTCGCCGCATGCTGAACGCGTTCGGACGGTTCGTCCGGCACGACGATGCGCGCTCGGGTCGCCCCGTCACTCGAGAGCAGCACGGTGCGGGCGGAAGCCGGGGACAGCCATGCACAGCCGCACAGGACCGTGAGAACGGCACTCAGAAACCCGGGACTGACGACAAGCCGGAACACCCGCAAAGCGGCAGAACAGGTCATGGCGATGGCTCCTCCTGTTTGCAGCTGACTCAACGGCAGCCGATCCACAACGCTTGTGCTCTTGCCCCCGTATTGATACCACCTGCGGTGAGAGAGTTCAGCCTGTGAGGCAGATATCCTGCCTGCGGGGACATCTGAGCACGACGGGGATGCAGACAGGCCGCCCCTCAACCGGGAGGCGGCCTGCGGTACTCGCTGATCTGAAGGCTCCCCACCGCAAGGTCGTGCAGAACCACTATTCGAGCGGGGATGGGGGCTGGTGCATGGCCAAAGCTGCCATGGCCCGAAAGGTCAAGCCAGAAGTGGATTTCCTCTGGTTCCCGATTGACCAGCCTGCTGAGCAGTATGCCTTGCTCCCCCTCGCCCGCCGTGGACTGCGCCGTTTGCGGTCCAAAGAAGAGGGGCGCCGTCCGCCGCCTACTCCCGCGCCCAGATCTCTACCTCCGGGATGATGAGGCGCTGACCTTCCTCGCGGGCGGTGATCTCGAGCCTGACCTGCTGCACCGCGGGCGCATCTGCCACGAGCGGGATCATCCGCTCCGGGAAGTCGTGCACGTTCTCCATCGCGAAGCCCGCCACCGAGCCCAGCGGTA
This sequence comes from Candidatus Zipacnadia bacterium, assembly GCA_029821745.1. Classification (GTDB taxonomy): domain Bacteria; phylum Armatimonadota; class Zipacnadia; order Zipacnadales; family JABUFB01; genus JALGSS01. The sequence continues at coordinate 16,073 of JALGSS010000002.1, read as the reverse complement.
CCCACTCTCCGTTTACCAGCCCCGTCACCTCGATCGCGGGGTGCGACCGCCCCGTCAGCAGCCACACTCGGTCCAGCGCGTACACCTTGCCGAGGTCGAACTCGATCGTGACCGGCTCCGTGCTCTGCCACGCCGCCGCGAATGTGCGCAGGTGCGCCCCGTAGTCCTCATCCTCATGCTTCAGCGCGCTCCACCGGTCCACCAGGTCTCCGTCGGCGAACGCCACACCCTCCACACCCCCCTCGTCGGCCGCCCAGTCCGGCGCCACCGAGTAGGAGTAGCTCCCCTCGACCTTCAGGTTCGCCAGCGGCACCGCCTCGTTAGTGTCCCACGCCAGGTAGTTGCCGGTCACGCACCGTCCCTCCGGCGGCTCGACCACCACACCCGGTACCTGCGGCAGCGTGAAGCGCCAGATGGGCAGGTCCGTCTCCTCCCCGATCAGCGTATGCGCCCCCACCCACCAGTCCACCCACTCCGACCCCAGTGCCCGCTGGCTCATCGGTTCGAAACCGAAGTACCACACCTCGCCCTCGCCCACCGGCCGCGCTGCGGCAGCAACGGAGCCGTCGTTATAGGCCAGCAGCGCGCGGTCTCCCTGCGCAAGCTGCAGCGGCAGCGCCTCAGAGAAGACCGGCAGCTGCGCGTCGATCGCCACCGGACAGTCGGCGGCGGCGCTGACCGAGCCGGCGGTGATGGCCTCGCCCGCTTTGGGGAACAGCCGCCCCCGCAGGTCATCCATGCGCGACCCGTCCAGGTGCCACGTGAACGCCTCCGGATCCGTCACGATCAGCCGCCCGCCCGCCTCGACCCACGCCACCAGCGCCCCCGCGACCTCCCGCCGCTGATACTCCGCCTCCGGCAGGTAGATCGTGTGGTACTCCGACAGGTCGATCTCATCGCGCGCGATCTGGTTATCGCTGATGACCGTGAACCACCCGCCGGCGTAGGGGCCGATGAGCTGGAACATCCACCGGTAGGGGTCGTTGCCCTGCCGCCCGCCGAGGAACTCGGCCATGTAGGCGTCATTCGAGAACAGCATCGCCGCACCGCTCTCGGGCAGCACCGGCAGATCCATCACCCGCGTGGTCTCCAAGATCCCCAGCACCGTCCGGTTCCGCGGCCACGAGCCGAAGCGGTCCAGCTCCATGTTGTGCGGCGTCCGCCGCCCGGCGGTGTCCGGCATGTAGAGGTGGAAGCCCTCGCCGCCGCCGCGGTAGACCTGGCTCATCAGCTCCCGCACCTCGTCCGGACGGAAGCTGTTGGCGTAGTTCTCCACGTGCGTGCACGGCATCGTCGCCGCCCCCGACAGGTCCCGCAGCGTCTTCGTGATCCACGCCACATCCTGTTCCTGCGAACCGCGCGGGTAGGTCTGGTGCGTCACCACGTCACACCAGCGCCCGTAGCCGGAGTAGTCGAAGGGCTGGATCTGCGAGACCGGGTCGGGCCCGATGACCAGGATATCCTCGTCGATCGACTTCACTTCCTCGTAGATCCGCCGCTGGAAGTCCGCGAAGCGGTCGTTGTACCACCGCCGGTACGCGAGCCAGCGGAAGGGGTTGCGGTCGTCGAGCGTCTCGGGGATGCCGAACTGCCCGTAGCCGAACTCGTCGCGCACCTCGCGATCCACCTGCTCCATGAACGGGTAGGGGTCATCGTCGTAGTGGAGCTTTAGCCCCAGCGTGATCTGGTGGTCCTGGAACTCATCGCCGCAAGTCACCCCCCACACGTGCTCACCCCACTCGCCGAGGTAGTCGCGCACGCGCTCGAAGAAGACCTCCTGGTTGTCGTAGTCCAGCACGTATGCGTAGCCGTTGGCCTCGCGCGGAGCGTCCTCCGTCCCCGCGCGGTGGCCGACCGAGTAGATCACCTTCACACCAAGCTCGTCGGCGAACTCTCGCGTCTGAAACGGGTTTCTCCCCATCAGCGTCCCGCCGTCGAAGTAGTGCAGCCCGTACTGCACCGCCTGCTCGTACGACCCTCGCAGCGTCCACGGCTGCGCGTGCTTGAGCGCCACCGGCGCGATCTTCCCGCCATTGAGGTCGTGCGCCCAGTACATCGCGCCCCCGCCGCCCGTGCCCGGCCCGCCCTCTCCCAGCAACTCCTGGTACACCGGGTTCTGGGTGATCCACACCTTCGGGAACTCCGTCTGCACCACCGGCACCGTCGCCTCGTAGAGCGCCTCGCCTCCACTGGTCACGCTGAATGCGACCGTCTCCCCCGCATCGCCACCGACCACGTAGGGCAACTCCAGCGTCTCCCCGGCCGCCGCGGTCGCGCTGTCGGAGAAGCTCTCGTCGCCCCCCGCGCTCACTGACACCGTCGCCGCCAGCGGCCCGTCCGCCATCTCCGCGGTGAACAGGTTCGCCTGGCTCGCGTTGCCCGCTCGAGCGGCCATCCCGCGGCTGGTCACGCGCAGCCCACTCTCGTGCGGGAAGTACATCGTCCCGAACGCCTCCGGCTGCAGGAATCCGCCCTGCACGCCCGCCCACGAGGAGTACTCACCAGCGTGCGGCCGACCGCGGTTCACGTTCAGTCCCCACACCTCGCCCGCGCGCGGCTTCACTCCGAACGTACTCCACCCGATCGCCGCCTCCGCGGTCCAGTGGTCTTCCCCGCGCTGCCATGCCACGTCGATCTCCGGCTCGATGTCGATCGCGGTCTTCGTCGAACCGCGCACCACGTTGAACTGCCCGACCGTCGCCCCCGCCGCCGTGATCCCCAGGTGCGTGAAGGTCTTCTTGTCGTTGTGGAAGTCCACGAACAGCTCGATCAGGTCATCCCCCCACACCCGCTTGGCCTCAGCCTCGACCGCGTCAGTCTTGAGCAGGTCCATCCGCGGCTCCTCAGCGAGGACCGCGAGGTAGAGCGCGCGGTCGTCCCAAGTGATCTGCGCGCGCGTCTGCGCCTGCGCGGCAGCACTTCCGCGGTTGAGCAGGAAGCTCGCCAGCACCGGCGCGCCCTGCCACGCCGCGTCATCGAGCACCCCGTCAAGCTCCGGCGCCCGTTCCGCCCGCACCATCTCGAAGGCCGGCGGCCCGCCGGCCTCCACCGGCTGCACCGCTGCCGCGGACGCGAGGTCGTAGAGGAACCACGTGTCCGCGGACGGGTACATGTCGTTGGTCCACGCGTTCGTCCCCTCCAGCGCGTCGCGGATGCTCATCTTCACCTGCACGCCGATCGTCGTGCCCTGAACGCTCAGCGGCTCCCGCGGCACCCGGATCTCGATCTCCCGCCCATCCGGCGAGTAGTGCCCCATTGGCCCCGTTTCCGCGTCCCAGTCTGCGTGCCCCTCGTACCACAGGTAGGTCTGCGGCTTCTCGCCGGAGAGAGCGACCACGTAAGTGCGGTTGAGACCCGTGTCCTTCAGAGCGATCTGGGTGGTCATGTAGTCGCCCCGCGCGTCGCCGTTGACATCCAACACTATGTAGCGCCGGTTGGCCCAGTAGTCCGTCACGAACTCCGCTTGCGTCTCGTCCACGAACGGGCGTGGCCGCTCCCAGCGGATCCGGAAGTAGAGGAAGGTGTCATCGTGCGCCACCCACAGTTGCTCCACGGCCGCGAAGGGCGTCTCGATCGCCTCCAGCGCCTCCTGCGGCATCTCGTACGCTACCCCGCCCGTCCAGTCGTTCATGTTCCCATCGATGTTGATCGCGTCAACCTGTGTGCCGCTGAGGGCCATCAGTACCGCGTTCGCCACTGTGAACGCATATCTGAGCATGACTGCGCCTCCTGAAGTACGCTGAATGAGACCGGGCCCCGTCCCGCCATACCGTCGCCGTCACGTGGCATCCCGCCTGACCTGCCACCACAAGCGATACCACACTCTACGCGGCAGTTCGGTGGGTTTGCTGTTGCCCCCGTCTTGATGCCACCCGCAGGGGGGAGTTCACCACGCACATGGTGGAAGCCTGCTGGCCATTTCAGGGCGCTTCTGTCGCCTGACCGTACACCAAACAGGCCGCCCCTCGGTGAGGGACGGCCTGTGGTATTCGCAAAATCGATGGCTCCCCCTATTGCACGAACTACGCAACTGGATGAGCAGTGAGGAGTGCCGGGAGTTGGCGAAGGCTGTGCGACCAATCAGCCCGTATGGTGGGGGTGGCGGGGCCTGAATTCGCAGAGGCAGAGGAGGCACCCCGAACTGAATCGATCAGTCCTGCTGACTACACCGTCCAGGCGGGGCGGGACCGAATAGCGGAGCATCGGCACCGGAAGGGTTGTGGCCATGCGTCAGAGCTCATGTGCGCAGGGCGCAGGCTACCGAGAACGTAGCTCGGCATGCAGTAGAACCCCTGTAGCGGGCCCCGTCACTGGCGCTTTGGCCCCGACTGTGGTTGCCCAGTCAGGCCTCGTCTGGCAAGGCCCCGCCGCCCCAAGCGGTACAGATTCTCGGTCCGGACAGTGTGTACACCCATCAGGACCGGGACCGGATCAGAACCTCGACGCTGCGAATCGCCAGCGGCGCTTCCACGTGCGGGGTCCGCGCCTCCACCGTGAGGCACAGGTCATTCCACCCTCTCTTCAGCACGTCGGCAACGGTGAAGTCGAGCCAGCAGTCGTTGTAGTTGTAACGCACCGTCGCCGACGCCGCATCGAGGCGCGCGCCGTTGAGTTCGAACCGCACACGGTCCAGCGACGTCAACTGTTCCACCATCACGCGCAGGACGGCTTCCAGGTGCCGCCGCGCAGCCGGAAGGTCGTCGGCGATGTCGATCCGGATTCGGACCTTGTCGCCATCCCCGGCGACTTCCACCGGCAGGTCCCCTCCCCTACCGGACGGCCCGACCAAGTAGTGCTTGTCGAGTTCCGCGAGACCGTCGGGGTCCCCGATCTCCCTCCACGACTGCGGGTTGAACCGGTCGTCTTTGGCGAATTTGACCCAATCTTGGTTCCAGATGTAGATGCCGTCAGCCCCTGCCTGCCAGTGCCGCGCCGCCACCGCACGATGCATCTCGGTCGAATAGTAGTCGCCCTCGCCGAACAGCACGTGGGCCGAGCGCGGGCGGTGCTCCTTGAAGCCGTCCAGATTCTGCGCCACTATCTTGCAGTCCATGCCGGCGGCGAGGCCCCTGTACTCCTCAACGGGCAGCCGATAGTTCCATCCGCCGCCCGTTCCCGCCACCACCACGATATCCACGATGCGCTCCTGGATCCACGTGCGCACGTCCATCCCTTCGCGCCGCGTTTCGTCCAAGTCGTACGGCACGCGAACGGAAAGGAACAGCCGCCTGCCTGCCTCCCCGCCCTTCTTCTCCAGAAGCGCTTTGGTCTCGTGCAACATCTCGGTTATGTGACGGGCTCCCTCCTCCCCCTCGCCGGGACGAAACAAGACCGGCCAGCGGCAGAAGTCGAAGTCGACGCCGTCGAGGTCGTAGTTGGCTATGGTCTCCGCGACCACCGCCATCCGGTAGCGTCGCACCTCCGGCACGGCGAAGTTGTAGGCGAACAGGCTGTAGTCGCCCACGCTCGGCCCGAGCAGCCAGTCCGGATGCTCCTTCTTGATCGGACTCATGTTGGGGTCGTCCAGACCGCCGGGCAGAGCGTGGTCGTGCCCGTCGTTGAAGCGGAATCCCAGAAACACGTCCATGCCGGCAGCATGTCCGTACTCGATGATCACCCTCGGCGGATCAGTCCCGCCGTCGATCAGTTCTCGGGCGTTCTCGTAGATGCGCCATTCTCCCGCAGTCTTGAAGCTCTGTCGCCCCTGCCCCCAGATCGGCCCGACCTGGGTGGGATGCGAGAACCAGTCCGTCAGATGGCTGGTGGACGAGCCGAAGTAAGGGTCGGTGTTCATCTGCCAGTACAGGGTGTCGACCATCGTTTCGCGTAGCGGATCGATCGCCTTGCGCACGAGCCCCTCAACGCCGATGGGGGCCTCCATGTCGGCGGCCTGCAGCGAAGCGCCGCAGTAGCCCATGATCATGCGGCGCGGCGCTGGGTATCTTCGACCGTCAGGGGATTGCTGCTGCATCATATCTCTCTCCAGACTGAATGTGTCGGCGTCATGAATCGCTTCCTGGTTCTTCGGTGGATGCCGGACGCTCACCGTCTGGCATGGGTCTTTCTTGTTCTACCCGAAGTTCCACATTCCCGGATAGCTCTCGGTGTACGTAAGGCGGGCCCGGTAGATCGCCGTGCCAGTGAAATCGCCCTCTGTGAGCGGGCGGATGCGGTAGGGATAGTCGGCTTCTTTGACGGCCATGGCGCAGGTGCGGACGCGGTGGATGAGGGTCTGGGCGTTGCCGCCTGTGTGTGGCAGAAGCTTGGCCATGTCGACCATCGGACCGTGGTCCTTGATGATCGGGACACCGGCCTTGTACGAGTCGAATACCTCCTGCGGCTCCCCGGCCATGAAGCCGGTGTCCACGTTGATGTCCCACATGTAAAGCGGATTGCGGCCTTCGCCGTGGGGTGAGCGCGTCCGATCCCCCGTCAGCAACCGGATGACGCCGTCCGGGCAACGATAGACGGTCAGTGGACATCCCTGTGCGCGCGGCTCGTCCGAGATCGTCAATGCCGGTGGCGTGGCCGAAAACGGGTCGCTGACTCTTACCCAGCCGATGCCGATGTCTCGTCCGATCCGCCGCGCGGCGATCACCCAATCGTTGCCCGCGGGCGCAATGCTGGCTTCGAAGAACCCTTCGCCAAATGGCGGACTCGTCTCGACCCACTCGTAGACGCCACGGTCGACACTGTATCGGTAGCGCAACGCCGCCACCCGAGCGCCGTCGCCTGGCCTAAGCGGGATAGACTGCGCGCCGATGTCGCCGCCGCCGTCATAGAAGTGGTTGATATCCACCCACTCGCTGGCGTCTGCGTTCAGGGGAACCGCCTGGACGAATGTCTGGTTCATCCGCGCCAGGCCGTGGTCCGCGACGGCCTCGCCGTCCTCGTAACCAAGTTGCCGCAGTTGCCGCACGGGCTGGAGCATCTCGATGTCGTCCTCGGCGTCGTTCAGGCGGAACTGACACCATTCCACGCGCTGGGTCCGTGCCCTCACTTCCTCGGGCTGGTTCTGGAACATGAGGTAACCGCCCTCGGGCACGAAAACGCGTGCGAGCTTGCGCCACTTGACGACGAAGACGTTAGCGTTCGGCGCCGGCTGGCCGTTGATGAATGCGCCCTTGGGGACGCCGAAGGCAACCGGATGGCCGTGCTGCTTGACGCACCGGTACTTGTCGCCGAGGGGCCACCAATCGTCGATGCTTTGAGCGAACATGCCCTCCCTGATGATCGGGCCGTCATAGCCGTCGCGGCGCAGTTGCCAGATGATCGAGCGGTCGTCGTCGCAGCCACGGAAGCCACGAGTCGCGATCAGGGCCATGAACCGGTTGGCGGCCAGTTGTGTCCCGTTGCCGTGGGCCGGCGCCACCTGGTCCGCGCGCCTCTCGCCGGGAATCGTGCAGTCGTTAATGAGCTTGCCGAGGTGTTCGAGTCGCTTGATCATGGACTTCCTTTCGCAGGCGTCCGCTATCCACAGTTACTCGGGTGAGAACCAATCCTCCAGGCGGGCGCTGACGTAAGGCTCGATGCCCTCCAGCGTCCAGATGGTGTAGCGTCCGGCGCCGAGGACCAGCTCGATCATACGGCCCTCGCCGACGCGACACTCCGTGGTCAGCGGATCAAGGATCTTGACGCGGGCGAGGACCTCTTGCGTCTTCGCGTCGCGGACGGTGAAGGCAGCGCGCGCGCGGTTGCGGGTGATGCGCAGCGTGTCGTCCTTCGTTCTCATGAAGACGCGCGTGCCCATGTAGTACTGGTAGGAGTGGCTGAAGAACTGGATGGTGTCAGGCGCGATCTTGTGGACGATCTGCGCGTCGTCGGACAGCGCCATGAGGCCGGTCGTCTCGTCGCCGCCCTCGTATGACAGGCGGAAGACGTCTCCTGTCTTCGCGTTGGGGACGGAAAGCCTTCCCTCAAATGCAGAGATGGTTGTATCCCGGCGCAGGTTGGTGAGAACGGTCTTACTTCGGCTCCTGAGGACGGTATCGGCGACCTTCTCATCAGTGCCGGCGCGGAAGGCGGCGACGGCGATTTCCGCCTCACTGCTCGTCGGAATGCCCTCGAGTCTCAGGTCCAGTTCTCCGTCCCTCAGCGCCCGGACATATGCCGTGCCCGTGCTGCCGGGCCGGTTGATGGTCACGAACATGTCATGGATGCAGGAGGTCTCTGGGAATTCGAACTGGTTCCGGTCGACAACGCCGAGGCCGACCAGCATGGGCAGGATGCGATGGCAGTAGTTGGCGAAGTGACCCAGGGGGTACTCGACGGGGACGGGAGAGGACCAGTCGTGGTCGGGTGCGATGTCCGCGATCGTCCGCGCGGTGTCCCAGAGGATGCGGGCGTAGCGCTCATCACCCGTCTGCTCATAGGCCCAACCGCAGGCGACGACCATGATGGCCGAGCGATTGTCCGTCGGGCCGCCCAGTTCGAGTCCCGGGATCCCACAACCGGAGAGGTGTTTCAGCATGATATCGCGGAACCGCTGGTCGGGGAAGATGCCGTACTGGCTGAGCAGTCCCCTGTAGAGGTATTGCGTGTTGCCCGCGAAAACGTTGGCATCGGGGTCGTAATGGGTGTCGAACGTATGGTCGATGCTCGCCCGCGCAATTGTCTTCATCGCCGGGCCGAAGGTCTCGTTGTACGCGTGAGCGCAGAACAGATTCATGCCGTATAGCTGGCGGGCGATGGGGATCGAACGTTCCAGCGTGCCCGGGTAGATGGTCTTGACGCCTTCGATGGCCATGTCCATCACCTCGCCAGCGCGCTTGTAGCCGGTGAGATGATGGCAGAGCGACAGGAAATGGATCTTCATGTTGTAGGCCGAGAAGGTCGGCCCTTCGGGCACGGGCATGGACGCGACGAAGCTCATGTAGCCGGTGGGCGCGCCGAGTGTGTTGTAATGATTGGTCTGCATGTCCATGGCGTACGTGGCGGTGTTCATCGCCTCTTCGTAGTAGCGCCGATCGCCGCCGCGGAGAAACAGCAGCCATGGAATCAGTTGCTGGTCGTACTGCATGCCGGCGAACCAGCGATAGAGGCCCTCGCCCGGATAGTTCATGTGCTGCATGCCGAAGCGGTGGAAGCCGTAGTCGCACGTCTCGGTGTAGCGCGCGAAGCTCGCGCGGCCGTACATCTCCAGCGCGCGTTCGATGTCGGGATACTTCCGCTTGTTCACCGGTGAGAGCTTGAAGCCGAAGACGGGCGAGCGCAGGGCATGCTGCGGCGACTGACGCATGACGAAGGGATGCTGCGTAAGCGAGTTGATCTGCTCCGATGAGCGCGCCGACGAGCGGTCGTAAAACAGCACGGTCATCTCGTGCGTGCGCGCCGCGCCCTGGCCGTGGGGCACGTAGCCGCCACCTCGCGCGAACGGCGCGTTTTCGTGGATGTGGTGCGGCACGTCCGTGGGCGAGATCGCCTGCGGGAAGGCCGACTCGATCAGCAGGCGGTTGAGCCAGAACAGTTCGGGCTCGCCGAGGTCGTCGATGCCTTTGTCGAGTAGTTCTTTCGCCTTGGGCTTGAGCGCCACGTTCTGCCAGGAGGCGGCGTCGTAGAAGTCGGGCTTCTTCAGGAATGCATTCATCCCATGGGCGACGCGCGCCCGAAAGCCATCGGTGACCGGCGCGCCGGCCTCGTAACCGCGCAGGCGCTCCTGCAATTCGGGGCGTAGAAATGAAACGATCCGCTTGCCTGGCGAATCGCCCGGCGCGGCCGCCTGCGCCTTGAGCTCGGCGAACAGGTCCGCGACGTGGTCGGCGACAAGATCCCTGGTGTTGAACCACGACGGCCCGCCCTCGCGTGCCCAGGACGTCTGGTATTCCCAGTAACGCGAGTAATACAGGCGGTCGGGCATGATGTCCCGCTCCTCAAACGAGAACCTGCCCGCCTCCTCCGGCCACAGGCCGACCTCAATGTCGCCTTTCCGCACCGCCAGGGCCGTCGGATAGGTCTGCCAGGCGTTCTTCAGGCACACGCCTACGCCACGGCCGTCTGCGTCCTCGACAGAGATCCAACCGCCCAACCGCTCGCCGGTCGTGATCTCGCGCCCGTCCTGCTCAATCGCATAATGCTCAACATCGTCCTGGTAGGCGACCACGTCGCCCTGAGAGTTGAGGGGCGCCTGCTCGGCTTCATCGGTGTAGTCAGAGAGGCCCACGCGAACGACGCCCTGCGTGCCCACTGCTGGCCGAAGCCGGATGCCGATCCGGTTCGCGCCGGGATCAAGGCTCTTCTCCATCCAGATGAACGTATGGTAGATGCGGACGAAGGCCTCACCGGCGAAGAACTGGTACCGGACCAAGAGCTTGGCCAGCGGCGGCTCGTCCGGAAGGTGCATCATCCCCTCGGCCTTGATGACTGCGCGCAGCGGCGTGTTCTCCTCCAGCGTCAAGGTCCAGTCGTCACAGATCAGCGCCCGCCCTTCGTCGTCCACCATCTCGAAGAACGACGCCCCGGGCGCGAGGATGGGGTGGGCGTTCAGCGCGACGGAGTCGAAGACTGGCGCGTTCCCGGGCGCAAGGCGCGCTTGGAGCGCGCCCGAGTCGACGGCGATGCTCCCTCCCGACTCGACGGCCAAGAGCCTTCCCTGCGGCTTAGGCGGCGTGGCGCCGAGGACGAAGAAATACTTCCGGTCGCTGCTCGCTTTGAAGTGCAGCAGCAGCCATTTGACGCTTAGCTTTTCCGGGGACCACCAGCCGGTGACCTCGCAGTCGAAGGGGACGCTTTTGCCTTGGTCGTCCACCACTGCCCCGCCGGGAGCTGAACTCAACTCACCTTCGAGGAAGATAAGGCCCAGCGAGACGGGGAAGTCCTTCACCGTCCCCACCCGCTCCGCCGGCTCGAGAATCTCCAGCGGCACGGCCTGCGCCACCGCAGGTTCCACGCCGGACCTCGCGATCACGGCAAGGAAGGCGAGCGCATTCAAACACGCCATATGCCTGCAACTCATCGGGCAATCCCCTTCAGCCAGCCAAACGCCCCGGGTCGCGTCCCAGACGTCGGCGACAATCCGGACTCGACGCAAACCGCTTGAGGATTGAGGCCGTCGGCAGTCCACGCCACGTTGTACTGGCCACCCAGAGTCGGTCCTTGTGTTATGTTGGCATCGGATGCGCTTGCTCTTGCCCCCGTCTTGATACCATCTGCAGTGAGAGAGTTCAGCCTGTGAGGCGAACTTCCTGCTGTCGTCGTTGGGTGGTTGCTCTCGTGGCGTTGACACTCTGACTCCGGGAAGAGGCGTGGTTTCAGAGGAGCTTGGGCTGCAGAGGAGACTACACAGGCAGACTTCTGATCCCTCAGATGAGGAGCAGCCCGGGACGACCGGGGGTCGCAAGTCACCGCTACCGGGTCGTGCAGAACCACCATCTGAGGGATGTATCGAGACCACAGAGGATACTACGGATCGGGATTCCGTTGGCTCCCCCAGTTGGACGAACTACGCAACTGGATGGGCAGTGAGGAATGTCGGGAACTAGCGGCTGCCATGTAGAGCCGTCCTCTCCCGACACCCCCAGATCGAACAACTCCCCTAGCTTGATGAACCACAGCACCACAGCTGCACCCTTTGCATCGCACGGCCCGACGACCGTGCGTGGGGAGGGATGGGAACGCATGAGTGAAGCAACTGTGATCAACGAGGGCCTCGAGGAGGCGCTGTGCATCACGTGGCCCACGCGCAAGGGACTGACACTTCGCCCCGAGACATGGGCCGAACTCCTGCCCATCATCCAGAGGCAGATGGCAGCAGGTGGTCGGAGTGGATAGTTGGCACCGCAGAAACAGATCGAGAGCATCTCGTCCACACCCGGTTGCCCCAACAAAGACTGGCGCTGCGCCGCAGCAACTTTCGCAAGAAGGAGCCGACAGCCATGGAAGACAGTACCCTGATCAAACGCTGTCCGCAGCAGCCGAAGTGCAATGCCCCCGAATGCCCCCTGGACCCACTCTACCTCGAGAGAGGCCGTGTGTTCCCGGAAGAGGAGAGGTGCAGCGCGCGGAGGTCTACCCGTCTCAAGATCGTGGCGCAGGCGACGGAGGAGGGCGTGGCGACCGTTGCGGCGCTCAAGTATGGTGGCCTCACGAAGAAGGAGTGGCAGCGCGATCAGAAGAGCGAGAAGGCGAAGGCCCGGTTCGAGGCTCGGACACCCGCTGAGCAGGATGAGATTCGGGAGCGCCTGGCCCAGGGTCGCAGGAAGCTGGGCGGTGTCCCGTCACCGAAAAGGTGAAGTAACCCGGAACTCAGGAGTCTACTCTCCCCGAATGGGGCTTTGCTCCACGCGGACCCGGCATATCCCTCAGCACTGGGTTCCCGGGAGAAAGCAGGCCGGCAATGGGCGTTGTCTGTTGACATCGGCAGGGACCGCTCGACGCGGGGCGGTCCGATCCGGACCTACCCTCACAAGTGACACCAGTTTCTGTGCATTGCTTTGGCCTCTTACGCAGCTTTGGGTGGTGGACCGAGCATGGCGAGGCCCGAGGGGGGCCGTAGACGTCCCAGTAGATCGGGTGGTACTGGCAGAAGATCTCGACCAACGGCGTCCGGTCCGGCGCCACATGTTCGAAGGCCTTCGTCACTCATTCTCAGCTTCCCGGCCTTGCTTCACTCCTCGGCGAGGCACCAGCGGTAGAGGATCACGCTGACGTTGCCCGGAAACTACGCGGGATCGCGTACATCGAGGGCAGCCGTGTTCTCGCCCGGCTACAGCATCGGCCCGGAGACATTGAGTGCTTGCCCAAGTTCCATGGCGGGCCGCCAGAACCCTGCGCCGTCCGGCCCGTCGCAGATCACCGAGTCGCCCGATGCCCGTCCACGTGTTGCCGTGCGTCGAGTTCGTCTCCGAGTAGAGCAAGCACTGCTCGCCAGTGTTCGTGTCATACGAAAGCGCCAGGCTCTGGGTCACGTCCTCCATCGCCACCATCCCGTCCGTGATCTGCGATTTGCCACCCTTCACGCACTTCTCATACTGGTTGCTCTCGCTGAGCCGGTACAGATCGGGGTCGGTGAAATCCTCGATGGTCCGAGCGCCCTGGTCATGGTACCCGCCTACCGCCACCTCTCTCGCACCGCGCACGATCTCGACGCCCTGGGCACATGGCTCGTCCGAGACGTTGTTGGTCCCATCGAGTGCATTGACGCTTCGCGGGGCCTCGTAGGCCGCCTCATACAGCGCCCAGCCACCATCCTCCGCGAGGACCTTGAAATCGCGGCCCGTCTGCTGCAGGTGGACCAAGAAACGGAATTCAGACCACACCTGGACTGGCAAGGTCTGTCCGGGCAATGCACCAAACCCTGTCATTCAAGTGGAGTATCTACGCCCGACTATTGTCAACAAAACGTGAGGCAATGAATAGCTGGGGCAAAGAGGTGCTCTCTCTGCCAAGTCAAATTATCTACGCGATCGGTTGAGGATCGCGTAAATATTGACCGATAAAACCATCTTCTTTTCCACTCACTGCGGCACATTCCCTTCACCACAGGCAATTTCCGAGAAGTACCGTATCTGTATCGATGATCTCACACCGGACAGAGCAGACCACACCGCGAGGTCGCGTATAGGTTGAGTAGTTGGTTGCAGTCACAAGACCCAAGGCAAAGTATATCAGAGGGGCGACAGGTTGTGTCCGGAGGCTTGACATGAAACACTGGGCATTTCCGACGATGACTGCTGTCCTTGTTCTTGTATTGCTGTTGGCCGGTTGTGGGGGAGGAGGTGGCGGCGGTGGCGGCGGCGCCAGCGGAGGAGGAGGGCTGACGCAGAGCGGTACCATCGGCACGGCTGGCGGCACCATTGCAGGAAGCCATGGTTACGAGCTGAGAATACCTGCCGGAACGCTGGGTGAGGATGTCTACTTCACCATGCAGTACTCAAGCAGATTCTACGGCGCCGGCGTGCCTGAATACAGTCGTGTCCCCCCCTCCTGGGCTCTCCAAGTGCTCACCTCGAAGGCGGTCGCGCCTGGTGCCTTGCATGTGCGTTGGGTGGCAGAGCAACCAGTCGGCGAGCCCGAGTTGTTGGTTGCCGTTCTCCATAGCGGCAGACATCACCAATTCGTGAAGCCACGCGTCCTCGCAGATGGCCGTACACTTGAAGTGCCATGCCACACCCAACCGTGGAAACCCAGATCACAGCCGACCGCGGGCGACGCGCCCCCGGCCATCGCGGCAGGCATCGAGGTGATGATCGGCCGTTCCTCGGAAGCGCTCTCTGACAACCATCGCAGCACCCATGTGACGGTCTGCCACTACAAGAGCCAAGCTGGCTGCTCCTACGCTGAGGAGATCCGGGCGGAGACTGAATCAGCTTACGCCGTCTACGCCCAACACGGCTTGGGGTTGGGGCCGAAGGTCCGCATCACGGTGAATCCATCCATAGGCGAGCCCCGGACGAATTACTTTGGCGATGTCGAATTCCCCGTGGTGCTACCGTCCGGCATGGGGATGACCGAAGCATGCGCCCACGAGCTAGTGCACGTGTCGCAGGCAACGTACAACATCAGGTATTTGGTCCCGCAACCTTGGTTCACGGAGGCTACGGCTGTCGCGGTAGCCGCGGAATACTCCAACGGGGGACAGCTGGCTCTGAGTCCATACTACTGGAGCGGCGTCGGCAACATCCTGCGTGACTCCTTCACGCAGAACTCCCACAGTGCGTCGAGAGACTACTACAAATACCACCTATACTCTTTCTTGGCGTTCAGGGAGCGGCCCAAAGAGCCTTACGCGACCCTCAAGCTTGTGCGCGACTCGTATGAGTCTCTGAAGCGCTCCTTCCCATGGCCTATGCCTCCACCCTACATGGAATTCCTGCGCTCACTCACCAGTCAGCCCGGAACCCGGTTCTCGCAGTTTTGCCGCGACTTTGCCGTGTTTGGCCAATGCCCAACGTATGGCCCGCAACCCGGCGCCATGACCAGTCTGGACGCCACGATCGGACCGGCTTCACCCTCGGTTACCATGGACGGTGTCCTCCCATTCTCCGCCCGGTACTTGGCCTGCGAGGGGAGCGGGCTTGAGAGACTCCGTTTCGAGGGGACAGGGCTCGCAACCGAGAAGGGCAACGGATGGCGCATCCACCTATTCGATCACAAGCGTCTTGTCGTCGCAGTCGAGTTGGATCAGGGCGCCTATACAGTAGACATTGCGCGTCTGTACCCCGGCATCGACGAATTCAGCGTCGTGGCGGCATACGTGCCCACAAGTGCCGTGGAGGGGCGGCTGATCGTGACTGCGGAGTACGAAAGTCAGCCGCCCAATCGCGCCCCGACGATCACTGAGGTGTTTGCCTCTCCACACGATGTGCCTCCTGGCACACCAGTCACCGTCACCTGCACCGCATCCGATCCGGACGGTGACCCGCTCACTTACAGTTGGTTCAAGACTGCTGGCGGGATCTCCGGCAGCGGATCCGAGGTCACGTGGACGGCGCCCGCATCAGTCGGGGCCTATACGGTCACCTGCACAGTCAGCGACCCGGCTGGATTGAAGGACAGCGGGAGTGTCGACATCACGGTCACGACAACAGATATCGTCATTGAGTAGTATGCTAACCTCCGGCCCAGAGGTGAGAGAGATGCGACAGCACAACGTGCGATTCCCGATGGTGTTCCTGCTTGTCTTGGCCTTTGCTGGCCTCGGTGGCTGTGGTGGGAATGGTGGCCGTCAGGCGCGAGAGAACTCGGGCATGGGCACGCTCAGCCTCGCGGTTCACTGGCCCGAGGCGAGCGGCGACGCGGCTAAGGTGATCCCCTCAGAGACGGAGCGGATCCGGGTGACCGTCACTGCGTCGGATATCAGCTCACCGATCACAGGTGAGATCACCAAAGCCCAAGTCGTTAACGGCGTGGGTCGAATCGATCTGGACGTGCCCTCGGGCACCAATAGGCTTGTCGAAGCCGTCGCATTTGATGCTGCCGGCACCAGCCTAGTACCTACTTGATCAAGTCCTTGAGTTGTTCTCTGGGTTTGGTTTGTCGCACATCTTGCTTGGTCCATTCGAACGGTTGGGCATTTGCGTTGTGCACTTTGATGTAGTCGTCTATGGCCTTTCGCACCTGTTTGGTTGAGGTGAAGC
>JALGSS010000795.1 GCA_029821745.1 Candidatus Zipacnadia bacterium | reverse complement strand
CCCGCCGTGGAGCTGTCCGGTGCCTTCGGACAGCCGGTGATAGCGACCACGGCTAGTGAAGCGACGACGGCGCAGAGCAGAGCCTTGTGCAACGACATCATACATTCTCCCTTGCGTTCCTGACGTTCTTGTTGTGCGTGGTCCGGAGACGCTCCGAGTGGGTGAGTGAAGGGAGGTAGGGCTGTATCAGGGCGCCCCGGACCATCCTTCGAGTACCAGGATACCGGGCGGCCGTGAACCCGTGGTTAAAGGAGTGTTAAGGGGGTGTTAAGGGGTGCCCTGAGGCTGCTCAGCGCCCGCATCCGACGCCTTCGAGGGCCGGGGAAGACGGACCACGAACCGGGCACCGCCCTCGTCGCCGCTCTCTACCCAGACGGACCCGTCGTTGGCCTCGACTGCGTGGCGGACGATGCTCAAGCCGAGCCCCGTCCCGCCGAGGTCCCGCGAGCGCCCTTTGTCCACGCGGTAGAACCGCTCGAAGACGCGCTCGCGGTGCTCCAGCGGGATGCCGGGGCCTGTGTCGGCCACGGTAATCTCGACGCCCCCATCTGTCTCGCGGCCGACCAGCGTTACTCTCCCGGCTTCGGGCGTGTACTTGACCGCGTTGTCGACAAGGTTCACTAGAGCGGCCATGAGACTGTCCTCGTGGGCCCACGCCTCCAGGTCCTCCGGGACCACGACGCTGACGACCAGGCGCTTCGCGTCTGCCTGCGGGCCCAGGCGTCCGGCGGCGCTGGAGAGCAGGCTGCGGACGTTGAGGGAGGATGGCTGTGCGCCCGTCTCGGAGTCCTCGAGGCGCGCCAGCTCCATCATATCTTCCAGCAGCCGCGCAAGACGCTCAGTGTTCGAGACGATCCGCGATAGGAAGCCGTGGGAGACCTCGGGGTCATCCATCGCGCCGCCCTGCAGGGCCTCGGCGAGGGACCGGATCGCGGCGACCGGAGTGCGCAACTCATGCCCCGCATTGGCGACGAAGTCCTGACGGACCTTCTCGAGGTGCTTGAGCCGCGTGATGTCGCGCACGGCAGCGACGGCTCCCACCAGGTCGCCTCGGCCGTTGGTTACCGGTGAAGCCGCCACCTCAAGGTGGTGGTGGTCGTCGCCCGCGGTCCGCACCTCGCCCTTCACGGTTGTCTGAAGCTGCAGAGCACGGCGAACGAGGTCGCAAAACTCGTAGTTGAGCGCGACCTCTGCGAGCGGACGCCCGATCCCGGCCTCCCCGGCGTCGAGGAAGTCGGTCGCCAGCTCGTTCATGATCTGCACTGTTTCGTCCACATCCACCACCACGACGCCGTCAGCCATCTGAGCGAGGATTGAATTCAGGCGGGAGGCGCCCTGCTCAAGCCGCGAGCCGGCGCTCTGCAGGCTCCCCGCCATGGAGTTGAGTGTTCCCGCAAGCCTTGCCGTCTCGCCCGATGACGTCAGCCGCACCCGCGCCGACAGGTCCCCGTCACCAATCCTCCTGGCCGTCTCACTCAGGTCCTCCAGGTCGCGGGTGATCCCGCCGGCGAGCCAGATGGCGGCGAGAATCCCGAGCCCTGCCGCAAGGACTGCGGCAAGAAGCGCGGTGCGCCTGAGCTTGGCCGAAGCCAGTTCGATGCGTGTCAGGGGCACAGCCAGGCGCACGACCTGTCCGCGTGGCGCGTTGGCTCTGGCGACGTACAGCATCTCCTGGCCGACGGTGCGGCTCGGGCGGATGGACCACCCCATGCCGGTCAGTCGCGCGTCCACGATCTCGGGGCGGGTGTCGTGCAGCGGCATCTCTCCGGGGGGGGCGTCCGACTCGGCCAGGACCGTCCCGTCCACATCGACGACCGTCACGCGGGCGCCCGTTTCGATGGCGGTGTGGCGGACGATGTCGCCCCACTCTTGCCGCTCGGCCCGCTCCAGGATCATGCGCACCATGCCACAGTCACGGGCGAGGTCCCGCTGTATCTCCGCGACCATCTGTTCGCGGACGGTGCGCTGGACAGAGACGTCCACGCACATCGCCGCGACGAGGACTAGTGCCGCGTAGGCGCCTGCGATTTTCCACCGGAGTCTCATGGTCGGTCGCTCAGTTCGCCATCTTGTACCCGACGGCGCGGACGGTGAGAATGAGCCTGGGGTTGCTGGGATCGTCTTCGATCTTCCGGCGCAGCCAGCGGATATGCACGTCGATGGTGCGCGGATCGATGTACTCGCTTTCCTGCCACGCAGAATCGAGAATGGCTTCCCGCGTAAGGGCACGCCCTCGGTTTCGCGCGAGACACTCCAGCAGGTCGAACTCT
This sequence comes from Candidatus Zipacnadia bacterium, assembly GCA_029821745.1. GTDB lineage: Bacteria > Armatimonadota > Zipacnadia > Zipacnadales > JABUFB01 > JALGSS01. The sequence goes on along the minus strand of JALGSS010000795.1, from coordinate 487 downwards.
CTGGGTGTCAACTCGATCTCGCGCCCCTTGAGTGTCACGGTACGTCCGGCCCGGTCAATGTTCAGGTCCCGGACGGTGATCACGTCGGCGTCATCATCAGCGGCCCGGCGCGCCCGCCGCAGAACCATCTTCACCCGGGCCACCAACTCACGCATGTAGAACGGCTTGGTGATGTAGTCATCGGCGCCAAGCTCAATCCCGGTCACTCTGTCGCTCTCTGAGCCCTTCGCCGTCAGCATGATGACCGGGCAGGACGAGTGCTTGCGGACCGCCCGGAACACATCCAGACCGTCCATTCCCGGCAGCATGAGGTCCAGCAGAATCAGGTCGGGTTCGGTGTGGAGCGCCGCAGCCAGACCGGCTGGCCCTTCACCGGCCACCACGGTGTCGAAGCCCTCTTGTTTGAGAGTGTAGGCCACCGAATCGGCGATGCTCGCGTCGTCCTCGATGACGAGTATCTTGTCGGCCATCGGTTCCTCATTCACAG
>JALGSS010000794.1 GCA_029821745.1 Candidatus Zipacnadia bacterium | reverse complement strand
GAGCTCAACGCGCGCTTTCACCTCAGTCAATGGCTGACCGGAATCGTTCGCAACGGACACGGTCACCACGACGCCCGGCTCCATGCGGACGAAGGCCCGGCGATCGCTGCTGATATCGACGGCCAACCTCTCCGCGAAGGGCAAGGCGATCCCGTTGCTGATGCGCACGTCATCGAAGTACGCGGGCGTGCCGCTGTGGGTGCTCCCATAGCGGTCACCGATGGCGAGGGAGAACCGCCCGGCAACGATGGAGCCGCGTCCCCGGTGAGACTGCCGGCCCACCGGATCGCGGTTGAAGTAGAAGCGCCCCGTGCCCGCGCCGTCATAGGTGAAGGCCAGATAGTCCCCGTACTCGCTGTCGAATCCGAGCAGCGCGTAGAACTGCACCTTGTACTCGCCGGTGCGGTACACATAGAGCTGGTAGTCTCGGTTGGCGTCCTTACGCGGCGTCCCCGAGTTGATGTACATCTTGTCCAGCAGCGTCATGCGCTTGTGCGCGTTGAACTCGGGCTTGGGCTTCATCCACAGCTCGATGGTAAAGGCGGCCTCGGGGGTGAGGCCCTCACGCTTCTTCACCCCGGCGCCGACGGCGACATCCTTGCCGGAGTGGGCTTCATGGGATTCGAGGCACGAGCCTTCCCGGCCGTCAGGTGAGAAGACGGATTCGCCCCGGAGCTGCAGGTCGTAACCGTTGCCGGATACATCCTGCGTTTCACGGCCCGCATCGAAGGTCCAATGCGCGATCACTCCATCTTGGGCACGCGCCGAGGCACTCATGGCGATGAGCCCGGAGGCGAGCAAGAGGGTTGCCGTCCAGAGACCACAAAGACGTATCTGTTGAGCCATCAGCATAGGTCAACTCCTATTCGAGTACCTCGATCTGCACGGGCTTCCAGATTCCCCCCGCGCCCACTGTGTTCATGGCGCGGATCGTGATCTGATTCGGGCCGCCCCACTTGAGCTGCTCAGTCACGTCAACCTGGAATTCCTTGTCGTACCCTTCGGGACCCATGTCGTGGTCACCGACGTAGACCCCGTTCACCCAGACCCACGCGCACTCGTCCACGGCCTTGCAGCGCAGCTCGACCGCGTTGAACTTCTCAGGCTTGGCGGGAAGCGTGATCGTGCGCCGGTACCATGCCACCCCGATGTAATCGTGCCCCGCGTCCTGCCAGACCTGCTCGATGGCGATGTCGTCCCACGCGCTGTCGTCGAACTCAGCCTTGTGCCACCCCTTGAGATGGCCCGAACGCTCGGCGTCCAGGCGGAACTTCCAGCCCTCTTTGGGGAGAGGAATCGTCTGCACGATGCGCACGTCGTGATCCCAGTCCTGCCGGTCGCGGATGAGCACGAAGTCGCGCCGGAACGGCCAGAGCGCCTTGTTGATCATCTTGCGCATGGCGTCGTCGGCCTTCTCGCGCGCGGCATTGAGGAGTTCGACCACCTGCGTCGTGCGGGGTCGGATGCCGATCAGCACATCGACGGCTGTCCGCCGTACGAAGGGGTGCTCATCGCCGATCGCCACCTTCAATCGTGGCAGCGCATCTTCGGAAGGCAGGCCACCGGTCGCCAGCACGGCCACTCGCCGCACGATGGCGTTCTCGTGGTCCAGCGCATCCAGCAGCGCGGACCGACCGGCGTCGCCCAGTTCCCTCAGCAGCCGCGCCGCTGTCTGCTGGACCACGGGGTGTGGATCAGCCAGCGCCTTCGCGAAAACGGGCACAGCGTCGGCCCCCTGACCGGCTGCCTGGAGCAATGTCAGTCGCCGCGCCGCCGGGGAAGGCCCATCGGCAAGCGCCGATGCGCCCAGGACGAGGACTACCACTGTCAGAATCACTGTTGCGGTTGTGCGCATTGCGTCGCCTCCATCGCTGGGCTCTCAGCAGAGAGCGTGGCCTCCTGCTGCCACGTTGAGATTAGGTTCGCGGGTTCCAGTCGGCAGTCCTTCCCGGGACCTTGTGAGACGCGGTACACGGACGGGAAACCGGCGACCGCAATCCGCAACGCAGGTTGACGCAGCCGGGATCGCGAAGTGTCGTCAGAGACCGCTGACGGTCGGCGCATCAGCGTGCGTTGCGCAACATGCGGCACAGCGGCCGGCCGGTCGTGTTGCAGAATACTGACGGGCACCACGGAGAGATCAATGCTCACTCTCACGCAGTCGCTTCAATTGGGCGGGCAATGCCTGCTGGCCTGGCTGGACCCGGAGCGAGAGTTCTTCCCCACCGGGGGCTATGAGGTCGCCCACGACACCGGGCGCTGGTGGGATGCCATGCTGCGCCTCGAGGCCGCCACTGGGGAGCCGATTCCGGCGGAACTTGAGGCCGCCATGCTGCGCAACCTGCAGGTGCTGTTGGCCAACCCCGATGGCCTGCTATTGAACCTCCCGGACGAGGCGTTGATGGGGCGACCGCCCTTCATCAATCCTCACAACTTCCGCGAGGGAATGCTGGCTCTGCATGCGCTGGTCCGTTACCGTGGCAGCGCGTGGGCTGCGGATGCAGGGCATCGCCTGCTGGAGACCCTTGACCGGTGCTTCCAGCCCGACGGACGCTTCGACTACACGCGTCTGGACTGCTGGGGCAAGTTGCCACACACTGACGACCCTTGCCACTTGCAGCCGGAGGGGGCGCCGTGGTTCGACGCCACCGCCAACAGCGGGCGCGCCATCGAGGCCATCGTGTGGTTCTACGAGGCTACCGGGGACCCGTTGGCTCTGGACGTGGCCGACCGGTTCGCCCGGCACCATCTGGCCAACACAGTGCATGCCGACGGCTCACCGCGATGGGAGATATTGGATCCCGAGAACGTGGGGCACAACCACTCGTACCTGGGAACTTTGCGGGGGCTGCTGCTCTTCGGGCTGCTAACGGGGCAGCACGAGTACGTGGACGCCGTGTCCGCGACTTACCGCGAGACAATCCTCAATCACCATTGCACTGAATCCGGCTGGACGCCGCATGACCTTGGCAAGACTCGCTTCCCGAATGAAGCGGGCGACCCCGTGGGCGAGACGGCCAGTTGCGGGGATGTGGCGCAGATCGCGCTGTGGCTGGCGCTGCGCGCGGGGCAGACTGAATTGCTCGACGATGTCGAACGGTTCGTGC
>JALGSS010000793.1 GCA_029821745.1 Candidatus Zipacnadia bacterium | reverse complement strand
TCCACGGCCGGCTCCTACCTGCAATTCCGCTACCTGCCGTCCAATGAGTTCAAGCAAGTCGGCCTGTCGGCCGCCGGCGCCGACGCGTACAACCGAGTCTCAGTCAAAGCCGTGGCTCCGGATGGGACCAACAAGGCCGTCATCTACCTGTACAGCCACCGAGACCCAATCCCGAAAGTGATGGTGGATAGCGTGTCGATCGTGTCAGGCGTGGAGCCCCCGCCGCCTCCTCCGCCGCCCGCACCCGAGGCGATTCCGCCCGTCTATGACAAGCTCAAGGACTTGCACCTGGCCACAGCCATCGTGCAAGGTGGAGCGCCCAACTGCGCCATCGTGGCACCCGCATCAGGGCGCTACGATGAGGCCGCGCGCGCGATTCAGCAGGCAATCCGGGACGTCGCGGGTGTCGACGTGCCGATCATCTCCGACGAGGACGAAGCGGCCGCTGTGCCGATCACAGGCAACCTCATCGCTCTGGGCAACCGCTCCACCAACGCGACCATCGGGGAACTGTACAATCGCTACTTCTGTCTGCTCGACCTGAAGTACCCGGGCCCCGCGGGGTCTGTCGTGCGCACGCTGCACAACCCCTTCGGTGACGGCAACAACGTCATCTTCGCAGGTGGCAGCGATGACGCCGGCGTGAGCGCCGCCGCTCAGTCACTGGCCGCCACCCTCGCGGACGCGAGCTGGGCCGGAGGCAACCTGACCGTCGGCCGCATCATGGACATCAAGCTCGGGGAGGGCGTCCAGCCGCCTGACGACGTCCGAGAGATGGAGATGTGGGAGGCCTCTCGCGGGTACGGATCGAGCGGCTACTTCGGCTGGTGCAGTATCAGCAAGCACGCGGCCATGTACTACATGACCGGGAACCCGCACCATGCCCGCGAGTTCCTGCGACTTTCCTTCCCCGATGACGAGGCCAAGGAGCAGATTTCCGAGGTGGACGGCGAGCGCATCGAGAACAAGGACGACCCCCTGGCAGGCTTCTACCATTACAACGCCCACATGGCCATTCTGTTCTGGGACCTGATCGAGGAAAGCGATGTCTTCACCGACGAGGAGCGCCTGAAGGTGACGAATGCCTTCTCGCGCCAGCTCAACCACCGCAAGAACGAGGGCATCTACCGACTGACAAGACCCTCCCCGTACGTCGGGTCGCGCCACGGGCAGTGGTCGGCTGTCTCCCTGTACTGCCTGGGGCGTTATTTCGACAAGGACTACCCGGACCCGATCTGGGCCCAGTGCGTACGCGGGGCCCATCTGCACTTCGCGCCCCTCGCCGAACACGCCTGGGTTTACGGAGAGAGCGACAATCTATTCTGGTACTCCACGGGGACAGCCCCCGTTCTCTCATGGATGCTGCTCAGCGGCGATCGCAAGCCGCTGGAGAGCGGGACCCTCGCCACACTACTCAAGGGCCAGGAGATCCTCATCTCCGGCCTCGAACCGGACTGGGCTCTCAACTCCGCGTCCATGGGCTACCTGAACAAGGCCGCCTACCTGATGCAGGACGGCCGGTGGGTCACTTACCGCAAGCGCACCGGCGTCGACACGAACATCTTCCGCCTGGGCCAGTCCTACTGGCCGGAGGAGAGCCTCCCGCCCGCCCAACCAACGGATCTAGTCGGCAAGTGGAGCATCCACCCAATGCCCGAGCCTACCTGGGCCAGCCGCGGGACCGGATTCCCTCTGGATGAGTCCTACTACTTCGGCAGCTACCGGGACACCACCGACGAGAGCGGCGACTTCGTCCTCATCGACGGCTACAATGGGGCCTCCCGCAACCCGTATCACACCCTCGTGCTCCTTGAGCTGCGTCTGGCCGGAGAGACTCTCCTGAAAGGCTACCGCAATCAGGTCCTGACGCGTGCCGACGGGCTGGTTGAGCCGCAGGTCGCGATGGACGCCGCCCTGCGGTGGCGCGATGTCGTCGGCGACACGGCCGCCTTCGTCGCCGAGGTCCCCAAGGCCACGTACTGCAACTGGCGCCGCAACTTTGCCCAGCGAACCGGGAAATACGCCCTCGTCATCGACGATCTCACCTTCAGAACCGACAGCGACAACATGGAGGTGCAGACGCTGTGGGAGACGGGGCGCGGGATCTGGCACCCGGAGGAGAACACTCTCGAAGTCAGACCGGCGGGTCGCTCTGAGACCCCTCCCGGCTGGCAGCGCTTGAGGGCCCGGGACATGAAGTACACCGGCGACACAGGCGAGGCCGGCGGCGTTGCAATGCTCGACAGTCTGGACATGGTGCTCCTGCGCGCGAAGAAGCTCGGCGACTGGCTCGAGTTCGAGTTTGACCTGGAGGCACCCGTCGAGGGCGAGGTATTCGCGCAATTCCTCGACTACGTCGACCGCGGGTCCGCAAGCCTCACCCTAGATGGCGAGGCGCTCGTGCCCAGCTACGACAACTACGCCGAGACGGCCACCGATGCCCGCGAGCCCCTGGGCCGACGGACGCTGCAGGCCGGCAAGCACACCATCCGCCTGGAGGTCGTCGGCAAGCGCGAGGGCAGCGACAAGTGCTACATCGGCTTCAAGGGCCTGCTCATCCGACCGGCGACCGCAGGCGAGGCACCACAGCCGATGGACTACGAGATTCGCCCCTCGGACCTGGTGAACACCATCACGCGCGGACGCATCGCCACTATGGAGTGGGTTGGTCCGGTCCAAAACGGCGACCACCGCGTCTTCTTCTCGCTCATCGGGCGCCGGCAAGCTGACGAGAGACAACTCGCCTGCAACCGCATCGCCGCCAA
>JALGSS010000792.1 GCA_029821745.1 Candidatus Zipacnadia bacterium | reverse complement strand
CACGATGCAGTGTTCCAGCGAGTACGTCAGCGGGACGCCGGGGAAGAACTTCTCCCGCAGGCGCGTATCCCAGAGGCTCTGGTCCAGCCACAGCAGGTGCGCCCTGCCCTGGCCGTCGATCCACATGTCCAGATTGGTGATGTGCCCGGCGGTCTTCTCGCGGCTCGCGATCTCAGTCCACTCACCGAAGGGTTCCGTGGTGATGTCCGGCGTCCATGCGTAGAAGAGTCGGCGGAAGTCGTAGTCCCAGGTCCGGCCCTTGTTAAGCTCCAGCTTGTACTCGCGCCACGCCTTCACAGGCTCGATGATGTCGCTGATCGCCAAGACGTGAGCGGCGCGGTTCTTGAGAGCAACCACCGGGTAGCAGAGCCGGATGGGCTCGGGGACCTCGTAGTCGCCCATAGGGAACACGAGTTGGCCGCACCGCGACCAGTTGCCCTCGCGGTCCATGAAGCTCCAGTGCTGGGCTTTGTGGTGCAAGATATTCAGCAGGAGTAGCTCATCGTTGGAGCCGTCCGCCGCGAAACCCCGGTAGGAATGCTCCGTGAAGGCTGGCTCGCCTTCCCACCTCGGCAGCAGGACCTTCGGTGGCGCCTGGGGGGCCGCCGCCGAGAACTCCAAGACCTGAGGCTGCGCGGGACCGTTGTAAGCCCCCGGTTCGGTGAGCGTGGGGTTGGCGGAGATGAACACCCGCCCGTCGGGGAAGGCGCCGATGGGGCAACCCTCGCGGGTGCGGCCCGTCGGGTCGGCCTGCATCAGTTCCCAGCCCTGTTCGGTCCGCTTGAACAGCATCCAGCGGGTGTTGTTGAGGGGCTTCTGATCCGCGAGGGTCTCAAGGCCGCTGACGAACACATCGTCGCCCACTCGGGCGATGCATGTGGAGCCATAGCACCACATGGGACCGGCCCCGTTGTTCGCCGGCTCGTACGTGTACACCGATTCCTGGACCTCGACTGCCGGCAGAAGCGGGGCTTGGGCCGATGCGGCCATGGCGATCGCCACCTCGAGAGGAAACAGAATCAGGAGTGGTCTCAATAGAGTGCCTCCCTATGTATATGTGGCGCCCGACGGTTCAGTTCCCGCTCGCGCAGACCGCCTCCTCTGCCGAGCAAGTGAAGCGCCCGGTCGTTCCCGCCGCAGACGCGGACAACCGGGCCCGCAGCCCAGCACTTGCACGCCACATTCTCCTACGAGATCAGTTCAGTGATAACCTTCGAGGCCCCCCGCCGCCAGAGCCTTGCGTACGCCTCACCTGCTCCAGCGACGCTAGCAGCAGGCGATACTGCTCGGATTCCTTCGCCAGCAGCTCGCGCTCCCGCATAAGCCGTTGGGCCGACCCGGGGATCTCCAGCAAAGCCTGTCGGTCCTGCAGTGAGGACGTGATATGCGCCGCGACCATGAAGGAGAGCCGCTCCGGGTCCTCGGGGATCCTCAGTTCGCCCTCCGGTCCCCCGATAAGACGCAGCACGGTCATCACGTGCCGCTGCAGCATCTCCGCCAACTCGCTGCACAACTCCGAGGACACGCGCAGATCATCGTCCGAGGCCCGCAACACATCCACGTTTGCTCGGAGCAGCCCTTCGTCCTCTACGATGCGCCGGATCCGGAATCTGTCCCGCCCGACCACGAGCACCTGGCGCTCTTCACGCGGATCGTCCTCCGCGTCGCTCGCATGCACGATCTTCGCCAGCGTCCCCACCTGGTGGGGCTGCGCGATTCCTCCCACTTCGGGCCCGGTCGCGATCAGCGCGACCCCGAAAGGAGCATCACTAGCCACGCACTCGTCGAGCATCCGCAAGTAGCGGTCCTCGACGATACTCAGGGGCATCGGCATCCCCGGGAACAGCACGGCATGGAGAGGCATTATGGGTGTCCACATCGCGCTCACGTGTTCGCGCACCGCTTCCGTGGGTGCGCACCATGGACCGACATAGGGATTGCGCTGAAGAAGGCCATGTAGCCGTGGGGTGTCACAGCGCGTCGTGACCGACGCGCTACATGGGCCCCGCGGAGGCCCTGAGATGCCTTGCACGGGGCCCTGTCACACACACCGTGACACCCCGTGCCCATGATTGGCCTCTCTCAACGCAACCTAAGTGTAGTAATTATACCACGCCCGGAAGGAGAACGTCAGATGGACCCCGAACTATACCCTATAGTAGCTATCGAGGAGCTCCACTGATCATGACTGACACGGAAAAACAACGTCGCCTGGCGACGGCCCGAGAGCATATCTTCTCCACCGCAACCATCGACGCGGCGGCCGACCTGTGCCTCGCCAACATGACCTACGGAATCGCCAAGATCCACTACGCCCAGGAGCACTTGGGGCTTGCCCCCGATGCCTCCTTCATCGGCACGCCGGACATGACGATCACGCGCAATAGCGGCCGTTGGCGCGCCGGGATCGGCTACGGGGGCAAGCTCGCGTGGGGCGACGGTTCCCAGGACCTGCTCGTCCTCGACGTGAAGCCCAACACGTGCGGGATGCTCGTCGGAGGTCTCCCTGAGCGCCCTGACTCTCTTGCGTTGACCGAGCGGCTGCACGACCTGCACAACGAGCAACTCGTCTTGGACGGCGTCCCGATCAAGTGGGACTTCGGCACCGGCAACCATTTCGTTGATGCCGGAGCATTGCCGCCCTACGTCTTCGTGATCCACGCGTCCGGGGCCGAGCTGCGCGGACAGACCGCACACGGTCCCGGCCTCTACTGGGACGACAGCGCGACCTGGGACGAGCAATGCGACATCCTTGAGACCCCCTGGGGACCCCTGCGCCGCCGCGAGATGGCGGGAAAAGCCCTCTTCGGCGACTTCGAGACCATCGCCAACATCAATCACCAGGGCCTCACCAACCCCAACGAGATCCTGCTTGGGTGCCAGAGCACCAGTGTGCCCGACACGCAATTGCTCCCCATCATGGTCCGCGCCGATCGCCCGGCGTTCTTGATGAAGGGCCTGCCAAACTTCGATGACGCCGCCCTCGACGCCCTCGGACTCCGGGAGCGCGCGGATCGCCTCGGTCTGACGCAGCGCCTGGCCGGCGCCAACATCATCCCCCACGGAGCCGGCTACTCTCTGCCACACCTGAGCCGCGTCCGGCGCGTCATGGAGATGAACGGCACGCGCTACTTTGAGCTGGAGCGCCTCAACCAGACCGATACGCAGATCATCAGCGAGCCGAAGGACCTCACCTGCGGGTACCGCGACGAAGCTGTCGTCCACCGTACCGTCGAGTGCAGGATGGGCACCGTCGCGGCCCGTCTCGAGCCCCTCTTCGTGCTCAAGACTTGACGCCCGGCGCCACGGGACAACGCAACAGCCACGGCTTGGCGCCGTGGCCCGAAGGAACGTGC
>JALGSS010000791.1 GCA_029821745.1 Candidatus Zipacnadia bacterium | reverse complement strand
CGGGGCCACGTCGCGGATACCCCGAGCTGGGCCTCAGTGGACGGCTTCAGCGGAGCCCGGTCGACACTGAGTGAGGCAAGGGCAGGCGGGCCGGCATCCTCAATGTCCATGCCTGGCGGTGGGTCGATCAGCACCATCGCCTGGCCGCCGCCAAGGGCTGCCGGGTCAAGCCTGACAACGACCTGCCCGTCGCGCACGTCGAAGTCGGCCGGCGCCCACTCGCCGTCCGAATCGCGCACATAGACTGTCGGCGAACCCTCCGATGCCGACGGCACTGCTATCGTTGCGCGGCACGTCAGGTGCAGTTGGTACGACTGGGCCGAGGAACTGGCTGCGGCCAGAATCACGGCCATCAGCGTGCAGAGCACAGTCCACGTGCGAACTCTCATCATTGTCTCCCTGGTTGCGTGTTGCCTGGATGTCTGTCTCCCGGCCGCTGGTCTGATCCAGCGGTCCGGCTTTCAGCTTGCGAGTACAGTCGCGAGTTTGGCGAGCTCGGCTCCCGCACGGCGCATCTTCTCGATAGCCCTGTCGCCGTCGCCCGGCTTCACATTGACCGCGCGAATTGCCTCCGGCACGACGACGACCTTGAAGCCCTCCTCAATCGCGTCGAGGACCGTCGTCAGAACACAGTAGTCGGTGGTCAGGCCCGCGATGATCAGCCGGTCAGTGTCGCCTTGTCTGAGCTGCTGGGCCAGATTGGTGCCGGAGAAGCCGGAATACGCTTCCTTGTCAGGCTCCGTGCCCTTCGAGATGCTCACCGCAGAAGCCGGGATGACGAGGTCAGGGTGGTACTCAGCCCCCGGCGTATCCTGAACGCAATGCGGTGGCCAGACGCCGCCATTCTCCTCGAAGGAGATATGGTTGGCGGGGTGCCAGTCCCGGGTCAGGAAGATCGGCCGACCCTCCGCTTCGAAATGCGCCATGAGGGCATTGCACGGCTCCACGACCTTGTCGCCATCCACCACGGGAAGCGCCCCACCCGGGCAGAAATCGACCTGTACATCAACGATCGCGAGCGTTGTTCCCATTGATATCCTCCCAGTCCAACGTCGCCAGCCGCGGATTATGGGTGTAGCATCGGCCCTTCTTCGCGCACGGCTTGCCGTCGAGGAGCACGACGTCCGCCGTGTAGTCGAAACAGCCCTGGAGCAGGTAGCTACCCACTCCGTACGAGTCCACCGGCGCGCCCTCCCGCTCGAACTGGGCGATACGCTCCGGCTCAAAGCCCCCTGAGACGACGATCTTCACGTGTCCGTGTCCTGCCCCGTCCAAGGCCTCGCGCATCATTGACACAAGCTGGACGTTGACGCCCGTAGGCCGGAAGGTCCCCATCACAGGGACGATCGACGCGTCCACGAGAGTGCCTGATGTGTCCAGCCGCACGCCCCAGAGCCGCTCGCCTAACGCATCCGCGCACTCCAGCGCCGTGCCGATGCAGTCATTGTCGAAGTCCACGAGCGCCACGAGATTGGCCTCGGGATAGGCCTGGTCGAAGATCTGCGTCGCGCGCACAGTATCGCCGCCGGCCGCCGCGATGAGCGCGTGAGGGATCGTGCCTGAGCCCTTGGCCCCCCACCAAGCTCCCTGCGCGTCCGTGGAGACCGCAGCAGCGCCGCCGATCTGCGCGGCGTATCCGTCGCCGCCCTGTACGGCCCAGTGGTCAAACCGCGCCGGGAAGTAGAGAATGGTCTTCCCGTTGGCCGCCTCCACGACATCCCGCACATTCGTCGCCACGCGCGTGCGCCGGGCCAGCGCCCCCAGGTAGATCGTCTCAAGATGCGCAAACAGGCTCAGGTCGCCGGTGATGTGCATGACCGGCTCGAAGGGGCCGGCCGCGTCGCCGTCATGCAGCGCCTCGACTTCCAAAGAGGCGTAGCCGTCTTCCCACAGAGCGTCGAGCTCGCGCGAGACGGCGGACTTCTCCTCAATGATCCGCAGGTACTCGTCGCACTGCTCCTGGTAGCACACACGCGCGGATTGCTTCAGCTCAATTAGACGGTCAAAAAGCTTGAACGCTTCGTCACGGTCTGTGTAGCGTCCGGTGCCCAGCTTGAGGATCGCCAGCGCTTCATCGATCCCGCACGCGATGGCCTCGGTGCGCTGGAACACCTGCATGGTCACCGTCGGATGCAGGCTCTGGGTCTCCAGTGCCACCTTCGCCCGCCAGAAGTATACGTCACTGCGGTATCCCCGCCGCAGTTCCTGGACGGGGAGATCAAACACATGGCTGCTCAGTCGCTTCTTGCTCATCGGCCCTGCCTCATCGACGCACTCCGCCCCGTGACCCGGCTCATCACCTGAGATATACTGGCGTCCGGAACAACGCCCGGCACACTGCCGGAGGTGTAGCGTTCTCCCGGCTCACATGCCTACAAGTATATTGTCGCTCGCGCCCAGAAAACCTGCCTGCAAATGGCGTCGGTGAATCACCCGAGATCACCATTGTCCTGGAGGCAATTCATGCTGGTCGCCGCCGCCCAGATTGCGCTTCGCTTCTTCGAGAGTCCCGACGACTTCGCGATGACCGTCGAGGAATGGACCGCTCGCGCCAAGGATGCGGGCGCACAGCTCCTCGTGTTCCCCGAGGACATCGGCTTGCCGCTGGTGTGCATCGACGACTACGAACTTGCCTCCCAGGCTACCGCGATCCTGCCGGTTGCCAAGGGCCTGATCCGGCGCTACTGGCCGGCGATCCTGGGGGCTCTCTTCAAACCCGGGGTCGCCCCGCGGCGGGCGATCTTCTGCCACAAGGCCGCGCGGATGCA
>JALGSS010000790.1 GCA_029821745.1 Candidatus Zipacnadia bacterium | reverse complement strand
TCCTGGGTCTGCTGGTTGAGGCTCTTCTGCTGCTGGGAGAGTTGCTCCAGGCGCTTCATGTACTCCTCAAGCGCCATCCGGGCGGAGGTCTGATTCACCCTGTCCGACAGTTGCATGAGCTCCTGGGCGAGCTCGTTGAGCTGGGCCATTGTCTCAGACTGCCGGGAGTACGCCTGGAGCACCTGGCCGGCCTCGATCTCGTTGGCGGCCTGCTCCATGAGCCCGGAGACCTCTTCGACCCGCCGCGCCATCCCCGGGTCGATGATCGGCGTTTGCTTCGCGAGTTTCTCCATCTGCGACGCAAGGCCGGACGTCCCGCGCTTGACCGCCTCCTGACGTCGCTTGAGGTCGGATAGCGCCGGTTTCTGCTGCAGCACGTCGACGCGTCCGCGGCTCGCGAGAGACTGCGCGCCCGACATCACCTGCTCCTGCTGCTGCGAAAGCTTCAGGGCGTCCCGGGTGATTTTCCGGGCCGCTCCCGTCAGCGCTTGTCTCTCCTCAGCCGTGATGTCCGCCGCCGCCCCCGCGAGAGCTGCCGCGGCATTCCGCAATGACTGTGTCGCCCGCGTCTGGGGCTGATCTGCCCGCGAAGGAGCCCCCCGGTGCATCTCGCCGGCGGCCCTGCGCATCTGGCCCGCCGGATCCTCTTTCTCAAGCTGCGCCGCGAGTTCCCGCAGGTCAGCCGCGATCCCCTCGTTCTCCTCGACCATCTCCTCGGCGACCTCGCGAATCTGCGCTGCTACCGGGTCGGTCTCTTCAGCCAGCTTCCGCTGCTGCAGCGTCTCCCGGTCCGACCGCGAGCCGGCTGGGAGCTTGCGCGTCTTCTCCCGCAGCGCCTCCTGCCGATCCGCGAGCTGCTCCACGAGATTTCGCAATGCGTCCAGCTTGGCCTCCAGCTTCGCCTTCCGCAGCATCTCGATGGTGCGGTCGAGCTTGTCCATGAACTTCCGTTGCGCCTCACGGGCCTCCTGGAGGGTCATCGTGAACTTCTTGGTGCCGAGCTGTTTCATCGCCTCGGCCATCTTGTCCAGCACGCGCTTGAGGTCCTCATCCATCAACTCGGCCATGAGACGGTGCAGCTCCTGCACCTTCTGCACCATGTCGTCGGTTAGCAGCGGGTTCTCCGACAGCGTCTGCTCGGCCCGCGCCATCGCCTCCCGCACATCCTGGGCTCGCATCTGTAGCCGCCGCTGGGCCTCCTGCAAGACACCCTTGGAGAGCTCCGGAAGCTGCCCCGCCGCTCCAGCCTCCTTCACCTGGTCGAGCAAGGTCTTGAGCTGGTCGTCGAAGGCCTGCGCTTCGGTCTTCAGCTTCGCCAGCGCATCCTGCTCTTGCTCCTGGACTTCCTCGATTTCCCGGGGTGTCGGCGGCGGAGCGTCGAGCTTCCTGAGGGCGATCACGTATGTTTTTGTCGTGGCTGTCTTCGCACCCGACACAGCGTCATTGTCCGTCGCCATTGCCCGGTACTCCACGGCCTCCCCCGGCAGCAGATTCATCGGCGACAGGTCCCACTCGGAAGACGTATCCAGCTCCCGGGAGCCGCCGCCCAGGGACGCCGATTGCCAGGAGTTCGCCCCGCGCTTGCGGTACAGCAGGGAGACCTTCGCGAGGCCGAAATCATCCCGCGCGGATACTCTGAGCTTAACCGGCTCCAGGGAATCCACCAGCAGATTGCGTCCCGGGCTCGTGATCGCGACCCGGGGTGCCTTGTCGGGGTAGACCTCGATGCGATACGGCCCCACCAGCGCGGTCTTGTCCCCGAGGCGCGCCTGCAAGCTCCACGCGAGGGCTGCGGTGGCTGTCAGGGAGTACGAGACCGCGCCGTCGGCGGAGGCCAACTGCGTGGCGTCGGACGCGCCAATGCGGATCGCGATTCGGGAACCCTTGGTGTGGCGCGTGCGGACAGTGACTCGGGTCCCCTTCACCACGCGGACGGGGTCGAAGCCTTCCGTCAGGCGCCGCCGGTCAAGCCCGGTGTACTCCGGCGGGTCAATCTCCAGGGACACGCCGACCAGGCCAACGCGAGCCACGTCGGGCGCTTTGACCGCGGGCTCGGGAACGGGCTCCGGGGCGAATGCTGGGGGTTCGGGAGGCGTGACCAGGCGCGCGAGGCCCTGGGGGCATGCTACAGCGGCGATCAGCGCAAGTAGTACGCACCCCGCCGCGATGAAAGCCGAGCGCCGCAGGCTGCGCAGGTCCAGTGATGCCAGCAGATTCTCGCCGGCGAGACGATGCGCAACTCGATCCACTAGAGCGTTCTGGAGCGGCGATGGGTCTCCGCTTGCGTTGCGAGCCGGAGTCACGGCGGCGAGGAGCTGGTCCTGCAGGTCCGGGAAGCGTTGCTCCACCAGCCGCGCCGCAGATCGCGCGCGCACAGGGAAACACAGCGGGACGATGGCCGCCCCGAGCAGACCGAGCCCCGAGACGAGCAGCAATGCAGACACCAGACGCGAGTGGGCCGTCAGCGAAGGAGAAGCGACCGTGAGGGCGAGGATGACCCCGGCGAAAATGGCCGCGCAGCCTGCCATCGACGAATCAGCGGAGAGAAAAGTGCCTCGCGGGCGAAGAATCAGCCCGCCGGTCAATCCAAAACGGGCCGCGGCGACCGCCCCTGTTCGCGCGATCCGGCCCGCGGCCCGCTGTAACTGCGACAACGCCACCAGCCTGCTACATCGGCGGGGCGCTGGTGCCGTTGTCGGGTGTCTCCGCCCCGAAACCGGCGGACCGCGCGAACTCCTCGTCGATCGAGAACTGGCGGCTGTACATGTCCGCGTAGACGCCGTTCTTTGCCATCAGCACCTCGTGCCGGTCCTGCTCCACCACTTCGCCCCCGTCGATGACGACGATCTTGTCGGCGTTCCGGATTGTCGACAGGCGGTGAGCGATCACGAAGGTCGTGCGCCCCTGCCGCAGGTTGTTGAGCGCCTGCTGGATCATCTGCTCGG
>JALGSS010000789.1 GCA_029821745.1 Candidatus Zipacnadia bacterium | reverse complement strand
TCGAGGCCCGTGATGACGGCGGGACCGATCGCGCCGCGGATTGCTCGTCGAATCTGCGGGCGGTACAGTTGGATTTTCGCCACTTCGCATGTCGCCTCGTTTCAGTATTCGTACGGGACAGTACCACATTCAGAGGCTCTGCTCAAGGCAGTTCGGCAGGGGCATGAACGGGGCCTCCGGCGGCCGAATCGAACGCCCCGAGAAGGGGTTCTGCGCGGTCCGGGGAAGGCGGGTGCATGGACAGGCAACGCACCATTTACACCATCGGTCACAGCAACCGCAGCCTGGAGGGTCTTGTCGGACTACTGAAGAAGAACGACATCTTCGCCGTCGCGGACGTGCGCAGTCGGCCCTTCAGCCGCTTCAAGCACTTCCACAAGCCCGTCCTGGACACGGCGCTTCCGGAGTGTCTCATCGGCTACTTCTGGTTCGGGCGCGAGCTCGGGGGCCTGCGCGATCCCTTCGAGAAGAAGCGGGACAAGATTCCCGGCGCCGAGTCGCTGCAGGCCATGAAGACGCCGACCTACGAGGAGCACATGACGACGGCGTTGTTCGCCCGGGGCCTGCGGACCCTTGAGGAACTCGGGACGCGGCTCACGACCGCGATCATGTGTGCGGAGATGCGTCCGAACGATTGCCACCGGCGACACATCACCCGCGCCCTCGAGGAGCGCGGGTGGCGAGTGCTGCATATCATCGGCCAGGGGGAAGTCTGGACCTCACCCATGGGCCCGGGCCTGCACCTTGATCTGTGACGGGTAGTGAATGGAGAGGCAACGGCGAATGTCACCTAGCCCCGGAGACCCAGCGGGTGCTGGGTCTCTACTGGAGGATTGGCGGGAACGGCACAGGGCCATGACTGTTGAGCGTTGCGGACCGACGAGGCGTAACGCTTGCCTTCACCAACAGCACACGCGCTCGCCGATACCTTCAGGGCTCAAGATTCCGGCGGGCGCGTCGCATCTGGTCATACTGGCCGGCGCTACTTTGTCTGCGCGATCTTGCTCATCACCGCGTCGTCAATCGATGCCTCGGAGTCGTCGATCTCCACGCCGCCGAACACATACCACCGCTCGACATGCTCAACCGTCTCCCCCGGCTCGAGGAGCGTCAGCGGCCCCAGGGTCTCGACCTCAAGAATCTCATCGTTGGTGAACAGTTCGGTCGCCGCGCCCCAGTCCGGGTACTCCGCGTCGGGCTGGAAATCAAACCGCTTCACGAACATGTCGCCGTTGAGCAGATAGCACACCCACCCGTCTTCTGCGTTCAGGCCGTACTTGCAGCGCCGCTGCATGCTCGGGTCCTGGCGCATGCGGATGTACTTCTCGCCCCAGGTCAGGCGCGGGTCGCTCATGTTCGTGTATGGCCAGAGGGTCAGCCTGCGGTTCGGCAGTAGCGAGTCAAAGTCGCCCTGGGGCTGCGGGGCAATCGACTCGCCTTCTTTCGCCATCACCGTTAAGGCCCACGGGGCCAGCTCAATCGGCCACGGACTCTCATTGGTCAGCCGGTGGAGGACGTCTACGCGGTTCCCTGATTCGCCGAGGAGTACCACCATCTCCTTGCGCACGCCCGTATCGGGTTCCGTCGGCTGCATCAGATGCACGCCCCCGGGCAATTCCTCGGCGGTGATGGGCGAATTGTCGGGCGAGTACGAGCGCGGCTTCTCCTCAGGCGAGTGCCACAGCCGGTGGCCGCCGAACAGGTTCCACTCGTCGCCTCCCGTCGCACCTTTCGTGTCCTCGATCACCCCGAACAGATTCTGCCCACCAACGCGCCCGCAGTGGATGACCCGGGGCCCGACTACCGTGGTGATGACCAGCTCAATACTGTCATTGCTCAGGCGGATGCAGTCCCTCCACCCGCAGTACTCGACTCGCTCCATGATCCTGTCCCTCCGATTGACGAACTCGTTTGCTCTTTGTCGCTGATATCTGTGTGCCCGCTGTCAGCCTTCCGCCGTCGCCGTCCGCCGTCCGTCGTTACCCCTCTCCCAGATGCCCGGAACGGAGATCGCCCGGGAGAGGGGCCAGGGGTGAGGCGCCGTCCGCCGTCCGTCGTTACCCCTCTCCCAGATGCCCGGAACGGAGATCGCCCGGGAGAGGGGCAAGGGGTGAGGCGCCGTCCGCCGTCCGTCGTTACCCCTCTCCCAGATTCCCGGAACGGAGATCGCCCGGGAGAGGGGCCAGGGGTGAGGCGCCGTCAGACGAGCTCAACAACCTGCCCTGTCTTCGTCGATTCCACCGCCCCCAGACACGTGGCGAGGACTCGGATCGACCAATCAACCGAGATACATGGCGGCTCATCGCGCAGGATGCAGTCGCACATGTGTGATATCTCGCCCCGGAAGGGCTCCTGGTCCGCCGGGACGCCGGGCCTGGGGAAGCTGACGCCATTCTCGTTGAACAGCTCCGTTCCCCGGGACGCCTCGGTGCTCCATTCCGCCGTGCCCTCGGTGCCGACGATATACCAGCGGATGTCGGTCTGGAATCCCGGCGGGTCGATCATCATCAGGTTCAGCTCATAGATGCCCGTCGCGCCATTCTCGTACGTCACATGCACCACGAAGTAGTTATCGGTCTCGAGTTGGTCGTCCGTGGGGTAATGCCGGGTGCTCGTCGCGTAGACGCGCGTGGGTAGACTGTCGGCGCACCAGGAGGTCAAATCCACGTAGTGCATCCCATTGTGGACGAACTGCCCCAGGCTCTCCGCCTTCCGGTAGAAGCTGTCCGGCGGGTATGAGAAGAAGCGCCCCTTCATGTGGTAGGCCGTGAAGGCCGCCTGACCGATCCTCTCGCACGCCTGCTTGAAGGCGATACTCTCCAAAGACGCCGGATGCCTCCGCCGCCGCCTTCATCGCCTTCGCATCTTCCAGACTCAAGGCCATCGGCTTCTCGCACAGAACATGCTTCCCGTGCTCGGCGGCGGCGATGGCGTGGCGTGCGTGGAAGTGATCCGGCGAGGTGATGTCAATCAGGTCGATATCGCCCCTCTCCAGGAGCCGCTCGTAATCGGTATAGGTCTCGACGTCGTGCTCGGCCTTGACCTTCGCAAGCCCGGGCGCGTTCACGTCGCAGACGGCGGCAAGCTCAGCGTTCGGCGCAGCGGCGATCGCCGGCAAGTGGCTGCCGTATCCGATCCCCGATCCGCCCCCGACGACTCCGATCCTGACCTTACTCATTTCCGGCTCCTGACAACGCGTATTCCTTCGCGATCTCTGCATCCGACAGCGCCCGGCCCCACAGCTTGACCTCATCGATCATCCCCACGAACCAGCCCCGGCCGCCCGGGGATCTGTCCGCTTCCGCCCCACGCCTCGAAGCCGATCGTGACCCGCATCATGTTCGCGCACAGGCCGTCCTCGGGGAGCGCCTTCCTCGCAACGGGCTGCCCATTATAGTAGGTCACGATGCCTGAGTCCTGGTTCATCACCAGGGCCACGTGCTGCCACTGTCCCGCCTTCACCACAGAGGGCGACTGGAAGTTGAAGGTCCAGCCTCCGGCCACGTCCGTCCCGTCGAAGGCGATCCTGCCGCCGTCGATGGACAGCACGTACGGCGAGGCCACGTTCCCTGTCCGTTTCGCGATCACTCCCCATCGCCCTTTGACGTCGTCCGGCTTGACCCACGCGCTCAGCGTGAAGGACTCCAGGTTCAGGATCTCAGTGCCGACGGCCGCGTAGTAGCTTTCCCCGTCGAAGCTCGCGCCCTTGCCCTTCACCCCCTCGGCCAGTAGCGGCGCGCCGATGGCCGCGGCTGTGAATCCGCCGCCGGCCACATTGTGGACGCGCTCGGGGCTGTCGGTCTCAAAGTCCCAGTGCGCGATGGGCTCCTGCTTGCCGATGTACGCCTTCAGCCGTTCCCGCCGCATCCGCGCGATGCCCTCGTTGTCGAAAGC
>JALGSS010000788.1 GCA_029821745.1 Candidatus Zipacnadia bacterium | reverse complement strand
CGGAGGTGATCTCCAGAAGGCACGCGATCTGGCTCGCGACTTCATTGATGTCCAGAAGCGCTTCTTCGACTGGATGCTCCGCGCCAAGATCAACCTGGCGTGGCACTCAACCAACATCAGGCCCGGCGATGCGCCCGACAATACGTCAGTCGTCCGCGCTGCGCTAAAGGAAATCCACGAGTATGGCCTGGCGCGAGGCATTGGCGCGTTGGCCGGTGACACCACGGCCATCGGGACCAGTCCCCGCGACGATGATAACCCGGACTTCGCCGATGTTGTCTATCACCGGTCGCACAAGCGCTATTTCTGCTGGTCGCGGCTCGAGTACCACAGGCGCCGGGCCCGGCGGGCCGCTGCCTGGCTCGCCGACGGAGGCTACACGGGCTATTACCTCCACGCAACCGACGGCGGCGGGTGGCAGAACCCGGCCCTGTGGCAGGACCGGTGCTCCCTGTGTCGCGAGACCTACGGAGACGATCACGCCAGGGCTGACGCCACCGTGTTCCGCATCTACTATGACGAGATCAAGAAGCGCATCCCCAATCTCACCTTTGTCGCGGTCGTCTACCCTTACACCGGGCGCTATCTTGACCCTGAGTACGTGTACCAACAGGCCGCCTCCACGATGGGTGAGGGAACTCCCGCGCGGGAACTTGCGAACAAGACGGTTGACCGTCTAACCGACTTCATCCACCGCCTGGACACGCTCTTGCCGCCGGACATATTCGTATGCATCCGCGAGAGCGAGCGTCGCCATCTTGATCTGGTCCGTCAGGCCTGGGGAGCCCGTCGGTTCCAGCTCTACTACGAGTACGCCTACTGGAAGGGCTGGCGACCCTACTTCACCACGACGCCCCTGTGGACAAAGTCGATGCACTACCCGTCTCATGACGATATCCTGTTCGGGCCTCTCGGCACGTGGTCGGAGATGACGCAACTGCTTGGGGCCGAATGCGCGTGGAACGTGAACCGGCCCGGAGCCGGCGCCTTCGACAGTCAGGCCTGGCGTGAGCTCGGCACCAATAGACCGTTTCCTCCAGAGCGGGCTGCTTTTGCGGACCGCGCCTGCAGATTCTGGTTTGGCGAGGAAGCCGGGCCGCTGATGGCGCCCGTGTTCGCGGAGAACATCAGCCAGTACTTCATCGCGTTCCCCGATGACGTCCTGGCGCGGACGTCCATTGCGGACCCGGTGAAGACGATGCAGGAGCAGGCCGAAGCCGCCTCGCGCGCCGCCGAGTCTCTGGACCGCCTGTGGGACCTGCAGCAGCGCTCCGAGGTATTGTCGGGCGATCGCCTCGGGTACTTCCTGAACTTCCGCCTCATGACCCACGGGGCCAGGATAGTGGCCACGCAGCGGGCACACGTCCTCGCGGCCCGCGGGGCGATTCGGGCCGGAGACCGGGCCGCGGTAGAGCGCCACCTGTCCGAAGCGCGGGAAGCCCTTGCCCAGGCGGCCACGGACTGGGACGCTCTCCAGCAGAGCGTGCCCCGTGGCCAGTTGCTCCACTCCCATTTCCGCAAGACCGCGCCCTACGGATACCTCGGCGCGATCGATGTGGACGAGTTGCGAGCGGAAGTCGAGGACCTGTGGAACCGCCGGGAGGCGCTCATCGCCGCTCACACGATCCCGTCCTGGTTTGAGCGCAACTGCCGCAAGCGCGAGATCATGGCGGCGCCGGCCACCGGGGGCATCACCGTGGACGGCCGCCTGGGCGAAGCGGCGTGGAGCGCAGCGCCGGCCATTGAGCACTTCGTCGACCACCGCGTGCTGCGCCTCGAATCACTGGAAACGCGCGCGCGCCTCGTCTACACGCCGGATGCGCTGTATGTGGGCTTTGAGTGCCTGGACCCCGCTCCGGCTGACATCTCGACCGCTTTCCCCGGGCGGGATAAGCACGTCAAGTGCGACAGCGTGGAGGTGCTGATTGCGCCTCGGGCCACGTCGAAGGAGTTCGTGCACTGGATCGTGGACTCCAAGGGCACGGTTTTCGACGCCCGCTCCACTGTTGCCCCGGATGGGCTGCCCAAGTACGCGATTGAGTGGGATGGCTCGGCGCAGGTGAAGGCCGTTCGCGGCGCTGACCGCTGGACGGTCGAGATGGCGATCCCGGCCGGAGACCTCGACATATCACCAGCCGCCGGCCGCGCGTGTCGTGCCCTGCTCTGCCGCAACATCGTGCACACACGCCAGGCAGGCGAGGAAGAGTCCAACGCGATCGTCTTCCTCGACGGTAGCGGCTTCCGTACAGTGGAGAAGTTCGCGCAGCTTCGCTTCGCAGCGCCCAACCAGACCTTCCCCGATCCGCAGGTCGGTCTCGTTCTCCGGCCACTCACGTTCGGCCATGAGACCACGGGCGAGGGCGCGGGTACGCGAATTGCCGGGAACTTGCGAATCGAGACGAACCGCTATCTGCACGATGTGCGCGTCACCGCTGAGTGCACCGATGGCGTCGACCCGCTTGGCACGTATGAGCTCGGGGAACAGTCTCTCGTGCAACTCATCTGGCGCCCAAAGGAGCCGTTCTCCATCTTGTTCCCCGTTGAGCTCCCCGGCGCAGTGTGCACCTTCAACGTCACGAGCCGCGAAGGAACCTGGCGCTTCGTTCGCAGGTTCGGCAGCCCTCGCCGAGAACCAGTTGAGCCGGAGAATCTGTATGCGCCCGGTGTCGACGGGCAGGCCCTGCGCATGCCGGCCTTCTTCAGTTCGGCAAGCCCGAGCACGATCAGGCTGGCGGAGGGCACGATTGAGTTCTGGGTCAAGCCACGCTGGGACA
>JALGSS010000787.1 GCA_029821745.1 Candidatus Zipacnadia bacterium | reverse complement strand
GTGCGCGCAACGCGTGCGCACGGGTCCCACCAGATCGGCTTCTGCTGTGTACCTGGCAGACCGTCATACGTCGCACCCCCGCCATGAGTGCGGCGATATGCGCCCCAAGCCTTCATGTTTGATGCAACCTAACACGCGACGCTTGTCCATAGCCTCACACTAACCTCACAACAGGCCATAGTCCACAACATGACTACGGCAATTACGGATAGTCCCAGCTTCGCGTCGGCTCAGTGCAACTTGTGACGGCTTGTGGGAACGAGAGAGCCCCCGCTCATGAGAGCGGGGGCTCATAGGACGTCAGCCGGATCGGTCTTCCTGCTCAGCCCCGACGCCGGCGCAGCGCACCAACCGCGACCGTGCAGGCAATCAGCACCCACGTAGCGGGCTCGGGCGAGTCGTCGCCCGGCGTTGGGGAGGTCAGTATGAACCCCCGTTTGTCCCCGCTTGCGTTGTAGCCCCACCCGCAGATCTGTCCCACATCGTTGATGTCCTGCGCCACGGCCAGAGTCCACGCCGAATCCGCCGGGATGTAGTCGTTCAGGTCATGCACCTCCCAGCCGTTGTCGTACTCCCAAAGTGCCGCTCGTGAGGAAGCCCCAGGATTGGTGTAGCCGACTATCTGTCCGGCGCTGTTGATCCTCCTGGCCCACGACTCACCGTCATGGTCGGGGAGCACAGAGTACCCGGTCGCCGGTTCCCAGTAGAACGCCTGACGGTTCACCGATGGGCCGTACGTACCGCCGCTATGCACGAAGCCGACGACCTGCTGGGCGGCCGTCACGTCGAAGGCCCAACCGTTGGTCCATCCCGAGGGCACGCCGAGCAGGCGCACGTGCCCGCCCTGTCCTATCCCCCCGGTGTAGCTGCTGTCCCAGATGAACGGGTGCAGGTTTGAGCCCGTGAGTCCGCCGCCGGCCAAGTAGACATCGCTCAAGTTCCCACCGGTGCGCTCGGAGATCCCGATGACCGAGAGGACCGTCCCCATGTCGATGCTCTCGGGCAACGGGTTCCAGATCCAGCCTCTGTTCGCGGCGGTCTGGATTGCGACGTCGTCCGCGCTGTTGATATCGTTCATGCTCTCGCCGGCGAACTGCGCAGTCGTGCCCGCCGGGTAGTCGATGTAGAGGCCCTCCTGCACGCTGGAGGTCGTGCGCCGGCCAGCGATGTGCCCGGCGTCATTGATCGCAAATGCGTGGCCCTTCGTGCCGAGCTCCAGGCCTGCGTAGCTACCATCGTGCAGGTTCACGACGTCCGCTGCTCCCCATTCCCATACGGCGGCGTGGGAGAGGCCCGAGCCCCAGCCAGGGGCGGATTCGTAGCCGACGACGCCGCAGAGGTCACCGTTGTCGTTGATCCCGTACGCCGTGCTCCAGTCAGGCACACCATAGCCGACATCCCCGCCGACCCCCATCTCGATGATGTCGTACGGGCCGACGGCCCAAGCTGTCGCCGTCACTCCTGCCGCCAGCAGGATGAGGAGCAGTCCAGTTGTCCGCGCCGTCGCGCTGCGGCTCTCGTGTGCCATGCGCCTCACTTCCTTTCGATCGGGTAGTGCACTCGCTTGGCGGCGCGACTGTGGAGCGTCTGACGTCGCTCCCTGCACGGTGGGGTACGCGCAGCAACCCGTGCACGCAAGGCATGCGCACGGGTCCC
This sequence comes from Candidatus Zipacnadia bacterium, assembly GCA_029821745.1. GTDB lineage: Bacteria > Armatimonadota > Zipacnadia > Zipacnadales > JABUFB01 > JALGSS01. The sequence goes on along the minus strand of JALGSS010000787.1, from coordinate 1,120 downwards.
ACCAGATCGGCTTCTTGTGTGTACCTGGCAGCCCGTCATCCGTCGCACCCCCTCCATGAGTGCGATGATGTGCGGCCCAAGCCTTCATGTCTGACGCAACCAAACACGCGATGCTTGTCCATAGCCTCACACTAATCTCACAATAGCCCATAGTCCACAACATGACTACGGCAATTACGGATAGTCCCAGCTTCGCGTCGGCTCAGTGCAACTTGTGACGGCTTGTGGGAACGAGTGAGCCCCCGCTTGTGCAAGCGGGGGCTCCTAGGACGTCAGCCGGATCGGTCCTCCTGCTCAGCCACGGCGCCTGCGCAATGCGCCGACCGCGACCGTGCAGGCAATCAGCACCCACGTGGCGAGCTCGGGGGAGTCGTCGCCGCCGGCGGGTGCGCCCGATGGGTCAGTGTTGCGCTCCATGATGTAGCTCACTACGCCCGTGTCGCCGTTCCAGTCGTTCCATTGGTACCGTATTGAATACCCATCCCTCCCCAGGTAATGGAGGCTGTTTTGCTCGCCACCCTCACTGTCATCGGGTTCCATTGGCGCCCAGGCCTCGTACGACCACGCCTCGCCGGTGACCCAGGCCCAGCCACCGTCCGGTTCAGCCGCACCCTCGGGCTGGTATCCCCCGAGGAATGGCCCAAGCTCATTGTTGAGCCACCTCTCCCAGTACGTGGAGTCAGACGCCAGGTCGTAAGCGAACAGGTTCTCCTCATCGCTGTGGATCGTGGCGAGATAGCCGCCGGCCGCCTCTGCGGCGGCCTTCGCCTCACTCCACGTGATGCCGCCCTCGACGTACACGGCATCGTACCAGTGTCCGGTGAAGTCGAGGTACTGCCACTCGGCAGACACCGGCATTGTGGACCCAGCGATCAGCAGGATCAGCGTCAGTCCGATGGCAAACGTCATCCCCCGTGTATGCGGCCAGATCATCTCGCTCACATCCTTCCTGAAGTTGATGGGCGCGCCTTTGGCCGGGGCATCCGCGCATGGAGGGGTACATGACGCGACCCGTGCGCGCAACGCGTGCGCACGGGTCCCACCAGATCGGCTTCTGCTGTGTACCTGGCAGACCGTCATACGTCGCACCCCCGCCATGAGTGCGGCGATATGCGCCCCA
>JALGSS010000786.1 GCA_029821745.1 Candidatus Zipacnadia bacterium | reverse complement strand
GGTATCGCGCAGTATGGCATCCCAGGGGCCTCCTGTCGCGGCAACTCGACCGATAGCGGAGCGACTGGGACGGTCGCTACCAAGTCGGTGACACGATCAAGGTTCTATTCGCCGATGCGCCGTTGCAGCCCTTCACCGACGGTGACCTCCGAACTGATTCCTGATGCTCTGTGGCTTGTGGGTGGCTTGCTGGGTTGATGGGAGGGTGCCAACTTCCCGTGTCCCGGAGGAGAGTCCCCCCAGCCCGGCGAATCTGAGGGGTAATGGAGCCATCCCGCGCTACTGACACCGAGGAGGACTCACCGTGCGACCCGCAATTGTGCTGTTCATCGCAGTGATCCTGTGTGGCCAGGCTTTCGCCCAGCCGAAGGCCGTGGCTGAGTGGAATTTCGACACTCCCGGCGATCTCGAAGGCTGGGACAAGCCCAACCACGTATCCCCGACGGGGCTTTGCAGGGCCGGATCATGGACTGGGACCCGTGGGTCGCCACTCAGCCCTTCGAGCCCGTGCCGGCCGCTCCCTGGCAGCGTATTGATGTCCGCATCAAGACCGACTCCGAGGGCGACGGCGAGTTCTTCTGGACCGGCACCACGGAGACGCAGTATGGCGGCTTCTCTCCCGGCAAGGAGACGCACTTCCAGATCATCGGCGACAATCAGTGGCACGAGTACAGCATCTACCCCTTCTGGCAGGCCGAAGAGCGGATCATCATGCTCCGGCTGGACTTCGCCCGTCCCCTCGAGGAGGACAACGGCAAGAAGACTTTCGCGGTCGACTACGTGCGAATCATCGACCTCGGGGCTCCCGACGAGATCACGAAGGACGCAGCCTGGGACTTCACCCAGGGCTCCCACAACTGGGAACCCGCCGACGGCGGCAGCATACAGGTGACGCCCGACGGCCTGCAGTTTGCCAGCGGCGCCAATCCGAAGTCGTACATCCTGAGCGCCGCTCTGCGCTGCCCTCTTGAGGACAGGCTCTGGCTGCACATCGAGATGAAAGTGGATAAGGGAAGCGCCGGCTACGCCAAGTGGGTCTCCTCGGAATTCAGCGGCATGCAATCCGCCAAGTTCCCGTTGAAGGCCGACGGCAGGTTCCACAGTTACAACATTGATATGGGCGCGCAGAAGGCATGGCAGGGCGAAATCCTCCTGCTGGGTCTGCAACCGACCAATACCGCCGATGCAACAGCCGTCATCCGCAATATGGCGATTTCGGAGGTACCCATGGGACAGGCAGAGATCGATCTGTCATACGTCGGGCTCGAGAACGCCGTCAACCGGGCCGGACCCCGAATTCCGCTTATCTTCAACCTCATGAACCGTGGCGGCTCCCCCACAACCGACCTGCGCATCGCGAAACTCGACCTGCCCGAGGGCGTCACGGTGGCCGGGCCCGATAACTGGCGCGACATCGCCAACCTTCAGCCTTTCGAGCCCGGCGGCCATCGCGTCTTCCTGTCCGCCCCGGAGCCCGTGGAGGGCGTCCTGTCCGTAGAACTGGCGGGCTCGGGAGCCCCCCCGGATCCGGTCGAGGGAGAACTGTCCATCACCGAGTCCCTGGACCTGCCCAAGGCCGCCTACGTGCCCGAGCCCCAGCCTGTTGAGTCCGACTACGAGGTCGGCGCCCTGTACTTCCCCGGGTTCCCCACCATGCAGAAGTGGGACCCGATCCGCCGTCACGGCCCCGAGCGCAAGCCGGTTCTCGGCTGGTACGACGAGGGCAATCCCGAGTGTGTGGACTGGCAGATCAAGTGGGCCGTCGAGCACGGGATGAAGTACTTCCTCGTCGACTGGTACTGGAGCGCCGGCGGACGCAGCCTGGAGCACTGGGTGAACGCCTACAAGAAAGCCCGGTACCGCGGATACCTCAAGTGGGCCATGATGTGGGCCAACCACAACGCCGCCGGCTCCCACTCCGAGGAGGACTTCCGCAAGGTCGCCAAGTTCTGGGTCGACAACTACTTCAACATGCCCGAGTACTACCAGATCGACGGCAAGCCAGTGGTCATGATCTGGAGCCCCGACGGAATCGCCCGGGACATGGGTGGCCCGGAGGGTGTCAAGAAGGCCCTGACAATCTGCCGCGACATCGCCGTCGAGGCGGGCCACAAGGGCATCTACTTCATCGCCATGAAGTGGCCCGAGGCCGGCACGGACCCGGCGATCATCCAAAGGCTGGCGGACATGGGCTTCGACATGACCTCCATCTACCACTACATGCACCATGGTGGGAAGGCCGAGGATCCCACGAACTTCTCCTTCGACCTCGTGGTTAGTTCCAGCTATGACCACTGGAAGAGCTGGAACGAAGCGGGCATCCTGCCCTTCCTGCCTAATCTGTCCACCGGATGGGACTCGCGCCCCTGGCATGGCGACCGCGCCACGGTTATCTACGACCGCACACCCGACAAGTTCCGCCGCATCTGCGAGGATGCAAAGCGTTTCGCGGATCAGACGGGCGTCAAGCGCATGGTGCTCGCGCCCCTGAACGAGTGGGGTGAGGGCTCCTACGCCGAGCCATGCAAGGAGTTCGGCTTCGGGATGTACGACGCGGTGCGGGATGTCTTCTGCAAGGAGCCCGCGGGGGGCTGGCCTGCGAACATCGCCCCGGTGGATGTCGGGCTTGGTCCCTACGACCTGCCCGAGATCAAGTTCGAGAAGCGCACCGCCTGGGACTTCTCCGACGGCAAGCAAGGCTGGGGTCCGGCGATGGGCATCGGGAGCTTCGAGGCGAAGGAGGGCGCGATCCACTTCGTTACCAGCAGTCGTGATCCGGCCATCACAGTCATGCTGAATGGTGCGCCGGCCTTCAAGTACAAGTACGTCATCTTCCGCATGAAGATCGACAGCGTCACGGAGGACGAGAAGGCGCAGCTCTTCTGGGCCACAACAACGTCCGGCGTGAACGAAGCGGCCAGCATGCAGTTCGAGCTGATCGGCGATGGCGAGTACCACACCTACGTCGTGCCGGTCCACGAGAACAACCGCTGGCGGAGCATGATCCAGTCCTTCCGCTTCGACCCGTGCAGCCATTCGGACGCGACGATATCGATCACCGAGGTCCGGCTGAGTGAGGACGGGAAGTAGGAAGAGGCGAGCAAGCGGAGAGCAAGCGGAGAATGATCCTGCTCAGAGAGGGGCGGAGCCGGGCGTCCCGTGGGCCCGGCACTCTTGCCGGGCTGCCTTTGCCATACCGTAGCCGCAGGTCTTCAGCC
>JALGSS010000785.1 GCA_029821745.1 Candidatus Zipacnadia bacterium | reverse complement strand
AGCCAGATCCCCGCACCGGTACCGATAGCGATACAGAACGCTAGGGTGAGACCGACCGCACTCAGCTTCAGAGCTTCGCCAAGGGAGCGCTTGTCGTTCGACACGCTCACCACCGCCAATTTGACGAGTGTATCCTCGGCAGATATCGGTTGTCAAGACGGCCATATCGAGTTAGTATAATGATTATATTCAGTACACTAACTATATGGGGCAGTCTACTCCCGGCCGAAGCGCTTGTCAAGGTCGAAACGACCTTGACGCGAGCCCATGGGGGGAAGCCGACGCCGCCCATCTTGACCCGTGACGGCAACCGGCCTCAACCGCGTATCCGGGTGACGGATCGCCTCTTTCGGCAAGGCCGCGAGACCTCCTCTCGGCGAAGCGACGCCTGCGTGCGGCGGCCGGGGGGCACCAGCCACAGCACGGTGTACGGGCGTCAGCAGCGGCGCTCTGAGCGCGACGAGTCCGCCGCGTGGACACCAGTCTGCAAGGCCCACAGCGAGCGACGACGCTCCCTGTGGGCGAACCGGATGACGATTAACGGAGCTTACTGACGATGGCTGATATCCAGATGCATAAGCTGCCGCCGGGGGACAGCAATCCCCTATACGCCCAGATCATGCGCATTCTCGAGGGCGAGGTCCGTACCGGGCGCCTCAAGCCAGGCGACCAACTGCCAACCCAGGAAGCCCTGGCCACGCATTTTGAGGTCAGCCTGGCGCCGGTCAAGCAGGCTCTGCGCGAGCTGGAGGAACGGGGGATCATCGCCACGCGCCAGGGCCGGGGCACCTACGTGATGGACGCCACCCCTCTGAGCAAGGAGATCATCGACGCCAACCGGATCCCCAACTTCACTCGCGACATGCTCGAACTGGGGCGCAAGCCCAGTTCGAAGGTACTCAGCATCGATACCATCGCGCAGCGTGACGCTCCCGAGGGCGCGACCGAACTCAAGCTTGCCAAGCGCGAGCCGCTCATTCGCATCGAGAGACTCCGGCTGGCCGATGGGAAACCACTGTGTCTGCAAACTGGGTACTTCCCCGAACGCCAGATGTCTGGTATTATCGAGCGCGGGCTTGGGAATGACGAGTCGCTCACCGAGGTGCTGCAGTCGGAGTACGGCATCACCATCGCCATCTCGCGGCAGACTATCTCTGCCACTGCGGCCACGGCCCAAGACGCGGACCACCTTGATATCGAGAAAGGGGCTCCTCTCTTGCTGGTGGCGCGCACCTCGTACCTAAGCACCAGCGTGCCGGTGGAGTTCGTGATCGATCGCCGCGTGCCCAGCTTCAGTTTCATGGTTTGGTTGCGGCACCAGTAGGATATCATGTCAGAACAGAAGACCGAGTACTGAGCCAATCCAGAAGCCCTCAGGGCCGCTAGATGGATTGGCTCTAAACATATGGATAGGTTTGGGTCGAGCCCCTGATCTGCAGATGCGAAACATACTAATCGGCTACGACGGTTCGCGTGGCGCCGAAGCGGCGCTGGCACAAGGCGTGAGTATTGCCGACGGCCTCCAGGCCCGGGTAAGGCTGGTCCAGGCCGTCGAGCCCGTCGGCGTCCTCGAGCATGGGGACGTGGAAGTCTCCAACGAAGTCTCCAACGAGCCTCTTGATGTTCTCGACCGTGCCGACAAGGCGTACCTCGGCGACGAGGAGCCGGCGCTGCCCGAGGATGAGGACGGACGGGCGGCGGTTCTTGCCTGCGAAGAAGCGGGAGTCGTCTGCTACTGGAGTCGTCTGCACGGGATGGCTACTCGCGTGCTCTCGGAGCAGTCGCTGGCCATGGACATGCTGGTTCTCGGTCGCCACGGGACCACGGGCCGTTCGGCGGTCGGCCGAACCGCCGCGGGCATCGTGTTCCGGCCACTCATCCCGACCTTCTTGTGCAAGGACGAGGTCATGCCTCTCAGCCGCCTGCTGCTGGCCTACGAGACCAGTGTGTGCGGCGGCCGTGCCCTCAAGACGGCCGGAGAACTCGCCTCCGGGCTCAACCTGGGCCTTGATATCGTCGTCGCCGACAGCAATCGCAGACGCGGCGAGACCACTCTGGCGTACGTTCGTGATGCGCTCCGGGCCTATCATGTCGAGGGCGAATACGTACACCACAGAGGCACGCCCTCCGAGGCCATCCAGAGCGCCGCACTCGAACTGCAAAGCTCAGTTCTGGTCGTGAGCGACGGCTGCCGAGGCATGTGGCCCTGGTCCAAGTCCCCGAGGGTGAGGGCCGCCGTCGAGTTCCCGGGAGCCCCCTGTCTCATCGTCCCTTAAGCCTTGGTCACCGGTACCGGCTGTTGCCCTTGCCGTTCCCTCCGCGATCCACCCACCTTGCGGGTGGGGCAGGCCGTTGGCGTGCCGAGGCCAACAGGAATGAGCGCGACGCCGTTGCCGTTCGTAGGCCCGGCACTCCTGCCGGGCTGCCGTCCGCCGTGAGGAGCCATCCGTCTGCCGGCTCTTGTGTCGCCCTTTCAGGGCTCAGGGGAATCGTGGGCGCCGATTCCACGGGTTGACACCCGTGGCTATGATTGTGTCGCCCCCTGTCGGGGGCTGAAGTCAACGGCACGAACGCCGGGCACTGCTGAAGTACCCGGCTGGGACGGCGAGCGCGTTCCCCCCATTCCTCTCAGGAAGGGGGACGGGGGGTAGGTGACGTTGGCCGTGTGTCGCCGGGCACTGCTGAAGTACCCGGCTGGGACGGCGAGCGTCCTGTGGACGCCTCAATGACGAAGGCTTGACGACGCACTGGTCCCGCTGCGCGGTGACCAGTGGCACCCTCTCATGTGAGTTCGCGAAGCACGCGTGCCGTGCTCCCCATTCCTCTCAGCTATGCATTACCCACATCTTGTGGGCGGGGTGGGCGGAAATTATGCAACAGGACAAGGAGGTTCTCACAGTTGATTCAAGAAGTACCTATGCTTGGTGATAAAGCATGGACACTTGGATCGATGAAGAACTCTCCACTCTTGACCTTCATGACGCGCGTCGCAATCGTCGCGCAAAGCAGATGATGCAAGATATGTCTGACCGCCCAACCGGCTCCATTCCGCGCACGTTCGAGAATGCCGCCGAAGCGAAAGCCGCCTATCGCTTCCTGTCCAATCCTGACGTGGATCCCGAGGCGATCCGCGAGGCCGTGATCGACGCCTGCGTCGGTCGCTTGGGCAAAGAGAAGCGGGTGTTCGTGGTGCAGGATACCACGAGCCTGGACTTCTCGACTCACA
>JALGSS010000050.1 GCA_029821745.1 Candidatus Zipacnadia bacterium | reverse complement strand
CTTGCACGGGCGGCCCACCGTGGTTCCTCTCCAACTCCATGGAGTTGTAGATGAAGAACGGTTCCACGTCCCTGCCTTCCCGTGAGTAGTCGCACTGGTTCACACACGAGGCGGCGATATTCGCGATCTGCAGCGGCAGATAGACGGTTAACGGGTCGGGGCTTGCCGCCCAGCCCTTGTCATTGATCATGACTCGATACTGCTCGAACTCCAGCGTGACAACGTACTGCCCGTTCGGCGCCGTATACGTGTCGTCGATGAAGGTCCCGTTGGGCGAGTAGAACGAGATCTTGTTCTTTTTCGTGGCCCCCAGCAGGTAGCCACAGACCTGAGCCATATGGACGACCCTCCCTAATACCTTGGTGCGGTACCCAGCACGTCACGCAACACGCGGGTGCCCCCACCCGCAGTGAAGTCACAGATGAGTGAGGTTTCGAGTGCCCGCAGACTTCGCGATGAGCGCCTCGAAACCCTTTCGCCCGGGCGCCAACTGACGCTCCCGGGCTTCGCATTGGAGCAGCCACCACCCATCACCCGCTACCGCGCGGGTGAGTCCAATTCCGGCTAGCGTGGCGGCCCCCAGGCTTCCGCCAAGCACTCGCCCTGCTACTGTGTGCAGGGCGCGACGATAGTAACAAACTGCAAGGGCAAGTAGATAAGCAGCGGGTCGGGACTGGTGGCCCAGCAACTGTCGTTGACCTTGACCGTGTACTGAGCCTTCTCCAACTGGATGCTGAACTGCCCGTTTGCGCCGGTGGGAGACGACTTGATGAACGTGGTTCTGTTTGGCGCGTAGAACGCCACCGTGTTGGATTGCGTCGCCCCTTGCAGGGTCACAATGACCAGAGACATGACCGTAGCCCTCCCTAGTTACCGTCTCGCATGTTTGGAGCGGCACGACGTGTCAAGAGTAGAGTTGTGCTGAACACCGCGAATTGGCCGTGGGGTGCCGATGTCGCACAATCGGCGGGACCCCACGGATGCCCTCAATATGGTGAAACAGTCCTGCGGGGCCCCGGTCACTGTACGACGTGACCACCCCGCAGCTATCCAAGTGACTTCCTCAACACAACCCGAGCACTGCCCGGTGCCCCTGCGTGCGCTGCTCGGACAGCGCTCAGTACATGGGGGCCGGGCCTAGTGCTGCTATGGACGAAATCCACCGGTCAAGCTGGAAGTCGCGGGCCGCTGCGGACGGGATGACCTGCGCCGAGCCCGCGTCTACAAGATCAAGCGTTCCCACGCCCTGCGACACCCAGCTTAGCGCGCCGATGATGTCTCCGTGCTCCCGGAGCCGGCCGCTGCCGATCAGGCCTTCGCCCAGGGAGAACGTGCCTTCTCTTCCGTCGGACGAAGCGAACGTCCACGTCTTCCACATATCGTCGGCACCGGCGATGGTGAAGTCGAACCGACGGCCCGACGACGCTGTGAACACTCCTGGCGCGCCTTGAGAGAAGACGGGCCAGTAGATGGCGCCGGTGGCCGAAGTGAGAGGGATGGTCAACTCCAACTGTGACCCATCCGGAAGCGTCACGGCCAGCTTGTCCTCTACATCCTGGGCACGGACGTGCGTGAATTGCATAGTCCGGCCGTCCGTGAGAGTGGCAGTGCCCTTGCGCGTCTGCGGTGTGCCGGCTCGAGACCAGTCCATACTGTAATCGAGGTCCAGCACCGTCCCATCGGCCATGACTTTGCGGATGTGGTGGCTCATGCCGCCTGCCGTGTACGTCGGCGCAGTCCACTCGGTAGTGCTGGTCTTCCCACCAGGGGTGGTGATAGTCCCTTCCCCTGACATGTCGGGCTTCTGGAGGTAATCGAACTGCGTGCAGTCGGAGTTCGTCCCCGTGATGCGCATTGATCCATCCGGGAGAAACTCGTAGTTCTGAACGGGCTCGCAGGATCCACCGCCTCCCGGGGGCGGATAGAGGATGGCCAGCCAACTCTTGGCGAGAAGCACAGCCGAGACGTGTTCGGCGGCGACGGACTGCGTCGTCGCGCCCGTGAGTTCGCCGGGCGTCTGCCCGGGGCCGGAACACCCGCCAACAACAAGTATGACGAGAGTGGCCATCAGGCTGATTGTCCTGCAACTGCGAACGCTCATCATCTCACTCCTGTGGGACGGCGGAACAGACCGGCTGCGGTCGCTCTCTCTCTCTCTTTGGGCTGCAGCTGTCAGCCGATCAAAACCTATATTCGACACCCGCGCGAACCTTCCTGCCGTCATTGGGATAACCTTGCCAGAAAGCGTCCTCCTCATCGAGGATGTTGTCGATCGACAGGAAGACATCGGTTTGCAGGCTGAGCTGGCGAGCCAGCCTTAGGTTGAGCGTGTTGTAGGAGCCAAGCCGGGCGGCGTTGCTCAGGTCCGCGTAGCGCTTGCCGACGTACAGCCACGTCACGCCGGCGCGAACACCGGATTGGTCGATGTAGTCGAGGCCCAGGGCACCGGTGAGTTCGGGCTGATACGGGATGTCCAAGCCCCCCGCGTCGTCATTCTCAGACTCTGTGTAGCGCAAGGCTACGTTGCCGCTCAGGTCTCGCCCGAGCCGGCGCTCGTAGTGGAGTTCCGCGCCGCTGAGCTCGCCCTCGCCGATGATCGGGCCAATGTAGCCGGGGGCCCAGGCCGGGTTCTCCAGATCGGCGATGTAGTTCCTCAGGGTGCGGCGGAAAGCCGTCGCCCTGAACAGCGACGCGTTCGTGGGCATGATCTGGTACTGCAGCTCGTACGACTGGCTATAGCCGCCAGTGCCCAGATCCGTGGGCGACACCCAACTGAACAGCGCCCAGTCGTCGACGGGGGAGATCTCGGACACATCGTCTCGGAGCACCGGGCGCGTGAGCAGGACGAGGGTTCCGGTGGATCCGAGCTCGTGGCGCAGGTACGCCTTGGGTCGCAGGACCGGAGCCGCGCCCTTGCGGGTCACAAGCCGTCCGCCCACCATGAGTTCCGTGGCGTGGCCCAGTTGATTCGTGTATTCTGCGTAGTAGGTCGCCGCACTCGTGTCTTCCGCGTTGCTGAACGGATCGGAGACGATGGTGGTCGATCCGGGTGGATCCTGACGGTTGACGAAGCCGGCCACATCTGTGTCTTCATTGGCAGCCGCAGCGCCCACCACTAGGCTCGACTTCGCGCAGAGCCTTGCGTCCACACGGGCTTCCACCGACGGCCCGTGCCTCCTCACCTTCAGATTCGGGAAGGGCTTCGGGTCCGAAATGAGACTGTCCGGGTTGTTGTCGACGATCTCAGTGGCCGAGTAGCCGATTCTTGTGGTCAAGTCGACGCTGTCGGTCAGCGGCCGGCGTGTGAGGTACTGCGCCGATTGCGCCCGGAAACGACTGCGGAAGTCTGGGTCCTCGGGGCTGCCATCGGCGAGAACCCTTCCGGGGCGCTCGAACTCGTCGCTCTGGGACGTCGCGTAGATGGCCGATGTGCGGCCCGCCGCAGTCTGGCGCCCGGCGAGTCCCAGCCACGTCGTGCTCTCGTAGTCGGAGTGTGCTCGGTCGGCATCGTCTTCCTCGTGGGAGACGGACAGGTAATAACTATTCTGGCCGTCGTCGCCACGACCGTCGGTGCGCAGGCGGCCGCGGAGGCTTCCGGCCTCGACGCGGGCTTCCGTCCGGGAGTACTCGCGGGTCTCCAGGATCGCCGACGGCTGCCGGGTCAGCGCCTCAAGCTGGTGGTTGAGGGCATCGCGGGAGCGGCCCTGACGCAGATATACCTCGGCGATATGCAGGTGCGCGAGGGAGTAGCTGTCATCCAGTTCCAGCGCACGGCGCAGTTCCGCCCACGCCTTGTCCGTGCGGTTCTGCTCAAGGTAGATGCGGCCGAGAGTGGTGTGTGCCCGGGCCGAGTCTTCGCCAAGACTCACCGCGAGCTCACCCTCGCGAACGGCGTTCGCGAACTGGTTGAGGTCGAGGTAGGCGATGGCCAGGTTGGCGCGGGGCATGCTCCACTCAGGCTGCAGGGCGATGGCTTGCTCGAAATCGGCAACAGCGGCGTCCAGGTTGCCTCTCGCAAGATAGACCGCCCCCCGGTTGTTGAGCGCAGAGACACGTCTGGAGTCAAGGGCTACGGCGGCTTTCTGCATCTCCATGGCCTTGCCCAGGCTGCCCTGGCGCGCGTACGTCACGCCCATGCCCGTTCGCGCCGATACGAGGTCAGGGGTCGCGTCCAGAGCCTTGGAGAAGGCCTGCTCGGCGTCATTCAGGTCATTGAGCGCGAGATAGATCATGCCAAGAGCGCTGTGAGCGGGGCCGAGCTCAGGATCGAGGGTGACCGCCGCGAGAGCGTATCGCAGCCCTGCGTCCAGGTCGCCCGACGCCACGTGAATGTCGGATGCCACGAGCGATGCCGACGCACTGTCGGGCCGCAGTTCGAGGGCCTTGTCGATGGCCTCCCGTGCCCGCCCCAGGTCGCCGACGAAGAACTCGGCGCTCGCCAGAGCCACGTATGAGGCGCTGAGAACGGGGGCCTGCTCGACAGCCGTCCGTGCGGTCTCGAGAGCCGCCGCGCCGTCGCCCTGTGCGAGCTGAACCTGACACAGGAGAGGGTAGGCTTCGACGCTTCCCATCACGCCTGACTGGGCTGCGCGCTCAAGGACCTCGCGGGCACCAGCCGCGTCCCCGGCGCGAATCGAGATCGCCCCTGTGACGAGGTCGGCCAAAGCAAGAGACTCTGCCTTGTGCTTCGCAGATGCCTCGGAGGCAGCGATCGCTGCGCGCGCCTCGGTGACTGCTTGCGCGGCCGCTTCCACATTCGCGGAGCCGCCGGCGTTCAGCAGTGCAACAGCCCTGAGCGATCCACTTCCCGGCATGGTGAGTTGGCTGAAGGCTTCCAGGGCCTCGGGGGCGCGCCTCTGGAGGAGCAGGATGCGACCCAGTTCGACGAGGCAGTCCTGGGGGGCGAGTGCGTCACCAGATTCCTCGGTCAAGGCAAGTGCGCGCCGAGCCGAATCTTCGGCATCCTGAAGATCGCCGAGATCGGCCAGGGCTCTGGCCAGGTCAAGATGGTCCTCCCACCTCTCGGGGTGCAGCTCGACCTGGTATCGGTCATCGGCAACGCGCTGGCGGAGGTTGCTCGGGGAATCACCATACACGTCCCTGAACTCCAGCCCGATGTCCACGCTGCTCAGGTCGGCTTCCCACTCGATGTAGCCGGAGGGGTCAACGCGCATCGGTCGCGTCGGGGCGCTGCCTTCTGTGGCGGAGCTCTGCTCACCCTCACCCACAACGACGCTGCCGAACTCGTTGTAGAAACGGACGGTGCCCTCGAGCACGGTGAGGGTGGTGGGCTGTCCGGGCTCCGCTTCGAGGACGAATCTGGTGCCCTCCGCAGCCGCAACGGCTCCGGCGGCACTGATCTCGATGTCGCGCCCTCCGATGAGCCAGGCCCACACTCGGCCGGCGACGAGGCGAATCCGGGACGGTTTGCGTGAGCTTGCTTCGCGCGCCGGCGGGATAATCACGTGGGTCCGCGGCTGCAAGGCCACCTTGCAGCCGTCGATCGCGATGGTGGCCTCCGAGGCCACGAGGGTCTGCACATGATCCCTGGTGTACAGAGCTCGGTGCGCCCGGGTTCGGACCGCGTGCCATGGGCCCCTGCCTTCACGCTGCATCTGTACGGTGCCCTTGGCGCGAGTGATGTAGGCACGGTGTCCGGGTGCCGCCACAGCCGTCGCGGCGGCGACGATGAGACCAAACGCCATTGCATCTCTCAGCCATCTACACGTCATGTGCGTCCCCCTGCTCTGCGGGCTGTGGGCCCGTTGTGTTGGGAGGGAATGGAGAGCGTGAACCGCGAACCGGCTCCAGCTTCGCTGTGGACGGAGACAGTTCCTCCGTGCGCTTCGGCGATTCGCTTGACGGAGTATAGACCGATTCCGGTTCCTGCGACGTCCATCTCTTCAGGCACGGCCCGCTCATAGGCCAGAAAGATCCGGTGCTGCTCATCGGTCGGAATGCCCACGCCGCCGTCGATGACATGCACCTGCGCGAGCCCGTCTGCCGACTGGACCTTGACCGTGATCGTCCCGCCCTCAGGCCAGTACTTGACCGCATTGTCCAGGAGATTGGCGAGCGCGCGGCCCAAGAACCGGGCGTCCGCCTTCACCATCACAGGGCCCGACGCAGGTATCACGTCGACGCAGTGGTTGTGGCCCTGCAGGTTCCTCATGGCCGCCAAGTCCTGGGCCAACGTGACCAGGTCGAACGTCTGGAGCCGGAGCGCCAGCGCGCGGTTGGGATCCACCGTCAGCAGTTCATCGATCTCTCCCAGGGCCTCGCCGACCTGGGCTTGGATCCTGTCGAGAAGCTCAGGCGTCAGCCGTCTGGGGCCCCTGCCCGCATCCTGTTGCGCCCGCAGGGCGGCTGCGAGGGCGCTAATGGCCCCTAAAGGCTGCTTCAGATCATGCGCGATGGTCGAGGTCAGTGTGTCCCGGGCCCGTACCTGCGACGCGAGTCTCGTGGCCTCTCGCTTAGCGGCCGCGAGGCCCCACAGTCCCGACACGCCTCCCGAGAGAAGCGTCGCGATGGAAGGCGAAACGACCAGGAGCCAGTAGTCCGCGCGAAACAGTGCCCACGAGAGAATGAAGAGCACAGGCACCGCACCGACCGTGACCCCGATCGCCTGGGCTGGTCCCAGCACCCGGAAGGCCGTCGCTGCCAGCAGGCTGAGTATGAAGATCAGCAACCACATGACGGGTGCCGGAGCAGTGTGAATGAACCGGTGCCGCATCAGGGTGTCCAGCGCGTTGGCGTGGACTTCCAGCCCGCTCATCGTCGGCTCCGCAGTTTGGTCCACGAGAGGGGGGACGACTCGCCGCGGCGCGCGGAACACAGGTGTTGACTCGCGGTCGGAAAGGTCGCCCACGAGCACTATCTTGTCCTGGAAGCGATACCTGAGCGCTTGGGAGCCTGCGCGGTTCACTTCGAGCAGCGAGTACATGGGGAACGTCCCCGACGGGCCTACCCAGTTGATCAACATGACGCCGCAATTCGGCGGGTAGCTCGCGCGAGGAACCAGTGCGTCGAGAAGGTATAGTGGCTGACAGGCGCATACGGGTACGCGTGCTCGGAGGAAGCTCACCGAGTCTCCTGCCACGAGCTCGGGCAGCTCCTTGGGGTGATCGTGGAATGCCGCCAAGGCCGCTGCGGAGAGTGGGGCGTATGGTCGTCCCACCGGGACTAGGTGTCGCTCGAGCGAGACTTCGTCCTCGGTCGTCAAGGCTCCGTGCTGGATGAGGCATAGCCTGCGGATGAGTCCGTTGTGCACGTGCAGTGCCGGGGACGCCGTGACTACGCCGGTTTCGGGGATGAGGTGCTCCGGCGGCGGCCGGAACTCGACGCGTCCCGGCGTAGGGTCGGTGTACGCGGCCAACACGGTCGCGCCCGGGGCGGCAATCGCGTCGATCAGCCGACGGTCGTGCCAGCTCGCGGTGCCCAGATAGACAGGGCACATCTGCTTGAACATCAGATCCAGCGCCACGACCTTGGCTCCTGCTGCCTTGATCCGCGAAACGGCGAGGCCGATCTCGGCACGGCAGATGGTGCTACAGGAGCAATGTGACGGCCTGCTCCGGTCATACTCCTCCTTGTCGCGCCGCTCTATGCCGACAAGGGCGATGCTGCTGCAAGGCTGGATTGCGGGCCGCAGAGACATCCAACCATCAAGCACCGCGAACTCAGCCCCCGCGAGCGCCCCCGACCAGCGGCAGACAAGGAACGTGATGGCAAAGGCGAGTGCCACGAGACCCCACCCTCTTCCGCTGCTCCCCGGGTCTTGCGGACGCCAGTCGCTGCTGTCGGTGTTTTCCAGGCTCTGCATTTCCGGTCTTCCGAACGTGGCGGTCTGGCTGAATTCTACTCGCCGGCTGGCTCGGACTCTCACTGCCGAGGAGGTGTGTCGACGCGACTCGGCGCTTGACACGCGGTAGTTGCGGTCAGCACCAGTCGGGAACGAACCGTCGTCGCACACTACGAGAAGTTGTTCGTTCGCGGATCTAGGGAACGGGGCGCCCTGCCACTGTCTGGGTGATGCGTTGTATCACGAGCGCAAGATCGTCAAAGTCGGTGATCGGCTTCGTGTAATACCAAGTGCATCCCAGGTCAATGCCCGTCATTACATGCTGAGGCTGGTCAAGCGACGTTAACATCAGTACAGGAATGCTACTGAGCGATTCGTCCTTCTGTATCGTCCGTAGCGTGTCCCAACCGCTCAACTTCGGCATCAAGACGTCGAGAATGATAAGGTCAGGGCGTTCCTGGCGGAGAAGATTGAGAGCTTCCATCCCGTTGTAGGCTTCCGCGACCTCATAGCCGTGGCTCTCCAGAAACAGCCGGGCCGCCATGACGAAGTCGCGCTCGTCATCGACTAGCAGGATCTTCTTCGGCGGGACGGCACATGCGCTCATCGGTTGCTACCCCTAAGCAGGAATCGTGGTGACATGTATATATGTGTCTTACTACTATGATACCCTATTAGTTCGTCAGGCGATGACGATGCACCTTTCGCCGGTCTGCACCAATCTGGACTTATCTTGGGCAGGAATGCCATACTGTCTCACGACAAGACGATTATCTCGCCATACCCCGGGAAGGGAGTCTGGAATGCAGCGCTATGGATCGGTCATCAAGGTCAGGCCTGAGAAACTCGACGAGTACAAGGCGCTCCACGCGGATGTGTGGCCGGAAATCCTGGAGATGATCAAGGCGTGCAACATCAGCAACTACTCCATCTACTACAAGGACGGCTTCCTGTTCAGCTACTTCGAGTATAGCGGCGATGACTACCAGGCGGACATGGCGAAGATGGCGGCTGACCCCGCCACGCAGCGCTGGTGGGCGGTGTGCGAGCCGTGCCAGGAGCCCCTGGAAACGCGCGCTGACGGCGAATGGTGGGCGGAGATGGAGGAAGTTTTTCATCTCGACTGATGGGCGGGCTGTCCACACATCAAGCACGAAAACGGGGAAGGCTCCGTGGGCCAGATCGGCGAACTGTCTCCCGGTACCGCAGGTCAAGACGCGTCCAGGAGGTCCACGGATGCCCCGCCTCGCCTGTCTCACACTCGCGACGGTCCTGATCCTCACCGGCCTGACAGCCGCTGCCGTGGCCGACACCGTTGCCGACGCCTTCCCACTCGGTGCGTACCTGCCGTGGGAGCGCGTGAGCGGAATGGCCGAGCGCAATGGCATGGAGAAGTGGGAGTTCGTCGAGTGGTTCCTCGATGATCTCAAGGCACACAACATGGACGCTGTGTGGGCTGTGAACCTGAATATCAAGGAGCTGCCCGGTCTTGCTCAACGCGTGGCCGACAGACAGATGAAACTGGTCCCGGCTCTCGCGGAGCTCCACTACAATATCGCCTGGCGCCGCAACAACTGGGAATACCTCGAGACCAAGTCCAGGGCTGCGATCGCCGCCGCCGGAGATTCTCCGGCCATCATCGCCTGGGCGCTGTGCGACGAGCCCCGGAAGCACTTCGTGGAGGAGATGGAGTTGTTTCGGCGCAAGTTCGCGCAGTGGGGCGCCAAACAGCCGGGGATCGTCGTGACCATGTGGCATGACACGCCCGCGTATGCCGAAAACGCCGACTTCCCCATTGTCTGCCCGGACATCTACCCCTACTTCTCCGACGGCAACCCGAACGGTCCGAACACCCCCGGCGCGGGGCGCTCGTGGTATCGCCGCCACGCGGTGAACGCGGCGAGGCTTGCCTACGCGAACGGCCAGACACCCTGGATCATGCCGCAGTCCTTCAGTGATGTCTGGGGGCCCTGGAAGTACGACGAGGACGGGAACGTGGTGATGCTGCCGGGGAGCGTGCTGCACTGGCGCGCCCCGACAGTGGGGGAGATGCGTTGGCAGGTCTGGTCCGCCCTCGCCGCAGGCGTGCAAGGGTTCTTCTGGTTCTGCTCCCCGGCCACGCCGGTTGATCGCCCGAATGCGAAGCCATACGAGGGCAAGACCTTCCCCGAGCGCATGATCAAGACTGAGGAGACCAATCTCGGTTGGCCCGGGGCGTTGGTCGGGCCGAACCGGGAGTCCACACCCCAGTATGAGGCCGCTGCTGAGGCCTTCGGTGAAGTGATGAAGCTCAGGCCCGCGCTCACGGGCGCAGTGCCGGCAAAGCTGCCCATGCTCGAGATGGACGCCCCCGGCTGGGCGGGCACCCTCTACAACCCCAAGTCCCAGCGGACCTTCTGCGTCGTGGTGAATGACGACACCGACCACGAGCAGAAGATCAAGGGCTGGGTGGTTCGGGCGCACGACCTGAGGGACCTGCGCACCGGCGAAGTCATCAAGCGCGGTGCCGACAACATCGTCACGATCACGCTTGGGCCCGGCGAGGGCACGGTGGTGGAGGCGGCCGAGTAGCGGAGGGCGAGTCATCCGGCGGCCCTCGTGGGGTCAGGCCCAGATCAGCAGCTTGATGCCCACGAAGGTCAGGAAGACGGCCACGAAGACTTCGAGCCCGCGACGAGGCAAGCGCCTGAATAGCGCGAACCCGGCCAATGCACCGACAAGTGTGGCGGGCAGACAGGCCGCGGAAGTGATGAACAAGTCCCGCGTGTACAGGCCATTCGCGGCGAACAGCGAGATCGCGCAGACGTTGCAGAGAAGGAAGAGCGCCTGGAGCGAGCCGGTCCGCTGCTCCTTCGACCAGGGGCGGCAGTAGACATAGGCGATCAGCGGCGGCCCACTGGTGCCGAATGCACCGCCCAGAGCGCCTGCTGCCCACCCGGCCCCCAGGCTCGTGGCGGCTTTCAGTGCCGCAGGCTTCTCGCTCGCGCTCTCGACGGCGTCCACGGGGTCTTCCTGCTTGCGTGTGAGGGATCGGGCGACTGCCAGGAACAGGACGACTGCCAAGATGCGCAGGAGGACCTCCTGAGGCCAGTTCACCAGCACGTGGACCCCGAAGGGCACCCCGACGCCAACGCCGACAAGCAGCCCCACCAGCTCCGGCCACTCAATCGATCGGCGCAGCTTGAGCAGCAGGTAGGTCGAGACCGGCACGTTGAGCAGTGCAAGAAGCGGCGTCGCGTGGGTAAGAGGGGTGAGCAGCGACAAGACCGAGACCGCAACCAGCGCGAATCCGAAGCCCGTGGCTCCCTGTACCAGGGACGCGGCGAAGATAGTGGCGATGAAGGCAGGCAACATATCCGTGAGCATGACCAGGCGCCCCGCGGGCGCACTCCTCGCTATGTCCAGATCAGCAGTTTGATGGCCACCAGAGACAGGAACACCGCGACGAATATCTCCAGCGCGCGCGGCGGGAACTTGCGGAACAACGCGTAGCCAAAGAACATCCCGGCGATGGCTGCGGGCAGGCAGGCCGCTGTGGTCAGCAGCAAGGGCACATCGTACAGCCCAACGCAGGAGTAATACACGATCCGGGCGAAAATGCTGACAATGAAGATGGCCTGCAGCGTGGCGGTGCGCTGCTCCTTTGACCACGGACGGCAGTAGACATAGGCGATGACGGGTGGCCCGCCCGTGTTGAATGCCCCCGCGAGCGCTCCCGAAGCCATACCGATACCCAGGCCCCCGATCTTGCGCGCGAGGGTCTCCCGCTGACCGCCGGCGGCATCAGGATCGCAAGCGTCCCCGTTCGGCATGGCCGCCCGCACGGCGGCGTACAGCAGCACCACGGCCAGGACGCGCAGCAGGATCTCCTGGGGGCATCGGACCAGAAAAGTCGTGCCGATGGGTATCCCCACGAGCAGCCCCGCAAGGATCGGTCCCAGGTTCGTCAGCCTGACGTGCCCACGGAGCCGCCACAGGACGTACATGATCACCGGCGCGTTGAGGATCGCCAGCATCGGCGTGGACATCGTCAGCCCAAATCGGTGCGCCAGCAGCGAGAGAGCCGCTACCGAGAAGATCCCGAAGCCGAACCCGGATGAGCTCTGTATCACCGACGCAACGAAGAAGATGCCGATGAGAATGGGGAGAAGCTCAGAGTGGGTGGCCGGCATGATTGGGCTCGATCAGACCTTTGGGTGAGCGGATTCGGCCGGCGGCCACTGTGCAGAGCTGCGAGCGCTTCCTCCCGGTATCTGGTCAGAGAAACGCTCGCGCCCTCAGTCGCGAGGGGCGAGCATCACACGGTACCCGTGTTCCAGCTTGCGCAAGGCAGTGTGTGTGTCCCGACCCCTCCCGGAGGATGCCGGGGCCGCACCGGCCCATATTGCCACACTCCTCGGGTTCGTGGCAATACCGCCAGAGTTGAGATGGCCCCGGAGGCAACCCAGGGCGGTTGCCGGAACTCGCCGGTTACTGGTAAGATGCGTCGCTTAAGGGGCGTCCATCGGCGTGCCCCCGGATGGTGCCGGTGCCAAGCGTGCCATCGTCGCCCGGGGCGTGGCGATGGGCAGCGCATGAAGCCACTGACGCAGCCGTAAGCACTTATGTACGATCTTCGCCGCAAGTCGGGTCTTGTGATGAGTGAGCGGAGCAATCGGTTCGAGAAGGGCTTAACACTCAGGTCCGTCGTGGTGTTCGTGGGCGCGCTGGCGCTCACGAACGTGTGGGTATTGCGGACCGAGTTGATGACGGGCAGCTATGCAACGGGGGGCACGCCCCCGGCGGTGTCCGTGGGATGGTTGCTGCTGCTGATCGGGATCGGCCTCACCGTGGGCCGCGCGTGGGGGCTCTTCAAGCTCTCACGGGCCGAGATGCTTGTGGTCTACGCATGCATGGCCCTCGCGGTGCCGATGTCCAGCTATGGCATCATGCGGGCGTTCCTCCCGCACTTGACCGTCCTGAGCTACTTCGCCGAGCCCACGAACCGGTTCGCCGAGTTCCAGACGATGCTGCCCGCCTGGCAGACGATCCAGGATAGCGAGATCGTGCGGCAGTGCTTTGAGGGGTCCCCGAATGAGAAGGTCCCATGGGGATTCTGGATCCCGGTGCTGTCCCGCTGGTTCTTGCTGTTCCTTGCGCTGTTTTTGTGCATAGGCGGGATGCTGACCTTCCTGCGCCACCGGTGGGTCGATGGTGACCGACTCCAGTTCCCGATCCTGTATCTGCCGACGCAGATTCTCCCGGTGGCCGGCGAGGGCATCAGCCTGTTCAAGAACGGGATCTTCTACATCGGTTTCATCGCCGCTTTCCTGTTCAATCTCACCAACGTGCTACGGGCCTTCAACCCTGGATTCCCGGGGATGGGGACGGTCACCGAACTGGGAGCTATCTTCACCGAGTCGCCATGGGATGCGATGCGGCCCTTCCGGTGGCACCATTTCCCGCAGGTGGTAGGCCTGGGGTACCTGGTGAACCTGGAAGTACTGTTCTCGACGTGGTTCTTCTTCCTGCTCAACAAGTCCCTCGCGGTTCTGGCCCGGTCCTTCGGGTATGACAACTCCGGGATGCCTTTCATGGCGGAGCAGTGCTCCGGCGGCTATCCGATGATGGCCCTGATCCTGGTGTTCATGGCCCGGAGAGAGATCGGGGCGGTCCTCGCACGCGCGCTCGGCTTCCTGAAACCCGAGCGAGACACCAATGAGCCCCTGCCGCACTGGGGGGCGGTTGCGGCGTTCTTCGGTGGCCTGGCGTTCCTCGTCGGCTGGTGCGGCGTCTCCGGGATGAACGTTGTCCTCGCGCTACTGTTCTTCGGCACAGTGCTGAGCTACTCCCTCGTCTACGCGCGGATCAGGGCGGAAGCGGGCATTCCATACAGCCAGATCTTCCCGGTTGATTTCCCGATCAAGAACTTGCAGTTCTTCTTCGGATCGAAGGGACTGAAAGCCTTTGGTCCCGACAGCAACCTCGTTGTCCTGGGCAGCATGGGGTGGCTGTCCTACCACTACTATTCGCACGTGATGGCCGGGTACCAGATTGACGCGATTCGCCTCGCCGATGATGCGCACGTGCGGCGTGGCGAGATGTGGCGCGCCCTGGTCCTGGCAATGGCGGTCGGGTTCGCGGGCGCGGCGTGGGCCCATCTCAGCGCCTACTACCAGTACGGGCAGAACAT
>JALGSS010000784.1 GCA_029821745.1 Candidatus Zipacnadia bacterium | reverse complement strand
GTGAACCACCGGTTCCGCAGATCGCGGATCGGCCTTTGCCACACGATCCAGTTCGAGGGCACGCTCGGGTCCGGGTGATCGTGGGGGCTGCGGGGCATCGGCACCGTCTGGGGCTCGGACCATGTCTTCCCCACGTCATCGCTATAGCACGCGTCCATCGTTCCCGTGTGCTGATGCACAACATCATCGATCCCCTGATACTGGTTCCAGATCGCATAGATGCGCCCGGAGGCGGAGATCAGGGGGAATCCCCAACTGGACATGCGCCCATCCCCGGGGCCTTTGGGCCCGGCGATATGCGTCGGCTCGGCCCAGGTGACGCCATCGTCATCGGACCGCGAGAACATGATCCGGTGATCCCCGGCGCCCTCATAGCTGCTCTGGGTCCAGACGCACATGAGCGCGCCATCGGGCCCTTCGAACACGAGGAAGTGTTCGTTGCCGGTATCAAAGGTGGAGCCATCGACACTCTTAGGCACATAGACCACATAATCCGGCTCACTGCGCTGCAGTTCGGTTCTCAGGGTGTCTTCGACAGATGGCATAGTCACTCTCCGCTTGCGTGGCAATTTCGTGAGTAGTCTGCCTGGGTCGCCATGGCGGCGGCGCTCTGTGGGTCACGAGGCATGTTGTCATCTCCTACGATCTCAGGAAATCCGCCAGCTTCTCGGTGAGGTGTTGGGGGTGCCGTAGTTCGCAGCCCCAGACAATGAGAACTTGCCATCCGCACTCCGCCAACTCCTCGACGACTTTCCGGTCACGCCTGACATTGGTCTCAATCTTCTTGCGCCAGAACTCGGCATTCGTTTGCGGTAGCTTTGCTCTTGGACACCCCTCGTGGCCGTGCCAGAAGCACCCATGCACGAAGACAACCTTCTTGTGCCGCGGAAGCACTATATCGGGCGTGCCGGGGAGGTCCCTCGCGTGGAGGCGGAACCGGTAGCCCATTCGGTGGATCATGGACCGCACGGCAACTTCCGGCGCCGTGTCCCGGTTGCGTACGCGGGACATAATCCACCGGCGTTTTTCCGGTGAGAAGACGTCACTCATCTCTGGCTTCTCGATTGAGTAGGAGCGCCAGCACGCAATCCGCTACGCGCGCGGCTAGCAGGGGAGGTACGGCATTTCCTATCTGACGGGCTATCTGTATCTTGCTTCCACAGAATCGAAACTCGTCCGGGAAGGACTGGAGCCGGGCGGCCTCTCTGTGGGTGATGGGGCGATGCTGTTCGGGGTGCAAATACCGCCCCTTCTCCGGTTTGAAGAACTCCGTCCGGATTGTGAAAGACGGCCGGTCCCACCAGAGCCGCCCGAAGAGATCCGTGCCCCCGGACTTCTTGCGCTTCCAGCACTCGGGGGTCAGCTCCGGCGCCCTCTCAAGAAGGTCGAAGCGGTTCATGCCCTCCTCCGGGATTGCTCTGTACCGCTGTCTGCTTAGCTCCGTCGGCGTGCGCCCGAAGTGCAGGTCATACGGTGGTGCCTCCGCTCGGACCTCGGTTCCCACGGGTTCCGAGAGGTCCTCGATGGCTCGCCTCACAGTCACCCACAGCAGAGGCCCGCTCACATATTCGTCCAGCATCGGCTGAAGGGGTCGCCCCGGGTTGGGTGCGTAGTGGGTCTTCTTGGGGGGGAACACATCCCACGGGTCCGCGAAATTGCAGCCCAGCACGAACGCCCGCTGCCTCGTCTGCGGAACACCGTAGTCGGCCGCGACCAGCTTGCACTCAGCCACCTGGTACCCCAGTCCTTCAGCATGCTGCTTCACTGCACTGTACTCTGGTGAAGTCAGCAACTGCGGGACGTTCTCCATCACGAAGATGCTCGCACGAGCACGTTTGACGACCTCGAAGAACGGGCGCCACAATTCCCGCCTCGGGTCGCCGGCCCGAGCCTTGTTGAGGAGACTGAACCCCTGGCATGGAGGGCCTCCGATGACGACATCGGCTTCGGGGACGAGGGTGTCGGGGTCGGCCAGAAGGTCACAGATGTCGCCCTGAACACAATGGTCGCCGAAATTGGCTCTGTAGGTGTTGCAGGCGGGCTGGTCGAAGTCTACGGCCCAAACCGGCTGGAAAACCTGCCCACGGAAGTGCGTGAAACCCGCGGTCATGCCTCCCCCGCCGGCGAAGACGTCTATCAGGCGAGGAGTCAGGCCCAATTCGTCCAGTCTGCCGGCCGTGCGCCGATCAGAAACGGCTTCTTCAGTCCATTGGCCACATTGCTCCTGGGTTCCTACAGGCATTGGGTCGGCTTCCATTCATGGGATCGTCTTGCGCCGCGACGTGTCTTCATTTTGCCGCAATTATACCGCGATCCGCCGCCACCTAACAAGGGGCCGCCGGGCCTTGCCACCTCCCCTACTTCATCCTTACCGTCGCGGTTGACTTCGCCGGGAGCGTCAGCGTGAACTCCTCGCCGCAGGGAATCTGCTCCTCTGCGCTCAGGCAGACTTTGTCCGGCGCGTCCGCCGAGTTCACGTCGTCCGGGTTGGCCGCCGTCAGGATGCGGATCGTCCCGGTCGCCGCTGCGCCCGCGTGGAGCCGCACCGTGATCTCGGCCTCCTCGGTCAGGTGCACGTTGGTCAGGGAGAGCACCGTCTCGCCGGAGTCCGCGTCACTGCTGGCCGACGCGCTGAGCAGGGAGACCGACTGCCGCTGGTCCTCGACGGTGAACTCGTGGCGCTCGCAGCGCACGTCGGTGCGCAGGGAGATATTGCCCATATGCGGCTGGTACAGGTCGTAGACGTGGTAGGTCGGCGTCTTCCACATCGCCGCGCCGGCGGTCTGGATCAGGCACTGG
>JALGSS010000783.1 GCA_029821745.1 Candidatus Zipacnadia bacterium | reverse complement strand
TTGAGGCCGTGCTGCTTGATGGCCGCCAGTTCGGCGTCATAGAAGGAGGGATCCCACGCGCCTTCCTCGGGCTCCATGAGCATCCACTTCACATAGGGCTCGAAGGCGGTGACGCCGTGCTCTGAATACAGCGGGCCGTGAGCCTTCCAGTGCTCGGCGAGCCGCTTCGGCCCGCAGCGCAGTTCGCCGCGCTCGGCAAAGGCTTTCATCGCCTCCTCGGGACTGACCACCTGGAAGCCCACGTCGTTCCCCACGCTGATGACCATCGGTTCGCCCGGTTGCCCGACCAATGGTGCGCCATCGACCGGTGCCGAAAGTGCTGCGAGTAACAGAGCCATGATCATGAAACCGTCCTCCCTGAGTCTGATCCGAAGCGTCATGCTATTGGCCGTGGGACCCGCGGGCGCTGCTCTCGACCCGGCGGCGTTCAGAACATTGCGCCCCGCGCGGGTGGTTGCGGTGGATCGCATGACCACGCGTGCCGGGCGACGAACTCGCGCAGTTTCAGGATGACTTCGGGCCCGCCCGGCGTTGTGGCGAACAGCACCCCCGCGAGGGCCTCATCGAGGATCGGCCACGCGATCTCTGGGGGCACATCGAACCGGCGGAACAGCCAGGCCAACTGACACCCGTAGGCGCGGGGCAGGTCGTCCAGGCCCTCGAAGGTGGTGTGTGGCTGATCGTCATACGTGAGTCGGTAGACACTCGCAGGCACCGCGCCCTCCCACAGGAGTTCGGCGGTCGAGATGAACTGGACGCCCCAGCGCAAGGGCAGTTCCTGGGGCTCTCGCTCATGCGCTCGACGCAGGGACGCCGCCGTCAGCTCTGCCGACCAGCGGGTGTAGATCTTGAACCCGCTCTGGAAGTCGGGGTACTGACCATACACGCGGCAGTGGCTCAGGTTCGGGACGCGGCCCAGGGCCGTCAGCGTCCGCACAGTCACCTCATTGAGCACCTGCTCGAACTGTCCGCGCGCGAAGCCCATCGGGCGGTGCAGATCGCCCCGGTACCCGATCACGTACGCCCTGTCGGTGGACTCCTGCTGCTCAAGCTCCACGAGACGTCTATAAAGCTGGGGGACATTGTAGATGTCGTGGTCGCCATCCATGTCACGGGTGCAGCAGTAGCGGACGGCGCTATCGGCGAGCAGGATCTCCAGGCCACAAGCCACCGCGCCGCCCTGACCTTCATTGTTCGGCTTTATCTCGACCCTGGGCTCTGCGCCGCAGCGGGCCCCGAACTCTTGAGCCGCCTGCCGGGTCGCGTCCTCCATTGCCGGGCAGCCGTCGACCACGAGGACGATCCGCTCGGGCGCCACGAATACCTCCGCGTCGTCGAGGGTGCGCCGCAACAGCTTCATGCCACGCTCCCGGGGTGTGTCACCGGGGGCCCAGATGGCCACGGTCATGCCCGTCTCTCGGCGCATGTGTTGACTGAGTGTCATACAGTAAGACCTCGCGCTGTTCACATTCAGCGGGCAGTGAACAGGATATTCACAACTGCAGGTGGCCCGGTGTCCGACGCGGAGAGACAGCACTTGCCGGCGATCCCCGACGCACCAGGCGTGACTTCCTTGCCTCATTCATGATACCACGCGCACAAGACCCTTGCCCCAACTGTAAGCTGACTTTAGGTTGGTCATTGTTCGGTGCATTTTCGGTTGTGCTTTATGCGAAATTCTGTTATATTTTATTGTTCCTACTTGAACTGGGATTGTCAGAGCCGACCAGACTTGCATTTATGGGCTCTTGGAAAGGATGATCGTCGTTGCCGGAAAAGGATAAGGTTCTCGTAATTGACGATTCAGAACAAGATCGTGAGCTTGTTGGTACGCTTCTCGAACGAGAGGGATACGAGGTCGAATACGCGGCGGACGGCGAGGCCGGCCTTGAGATGCTGGACAGCGTTCAGCCCAATCTCATCCTGCTGGACGTTATGCTGCCTGGCGTCGACGGCCTGGAAGTCTGCCGACGGGTTCGCAGCAAGCAAGAGGTCCCGATCATCATGCTCACCGGCCGCGAGGACGAAGTCGACAAGGTCGTCGGCCTGGAGCTTGGGGCGGACGACTACATTGTCAAGCCCTACGGCCCGCGGGAGCTTATCGCGCGTGTGCGCGCGATGCTGCGCCGCACCGTCATCACCGAACGCGCTTCGGCGCAGAAGAAGCGTCTTAGCTATCCGGGCGTCGACATCGATCTGCCGACCCGCTCGGTTACGGTCGAGGGTGAGATCGTTCACCTGACGCCCAAGGAATTCGATCTCCTCTTCCATCTCGCATCGCGGCCCCGCCGTGTCTTCACCCGCGAAGAGATCGTCGAGGACGTGTGGGGCTACAGCCCCCCGGGCGGCGACCTCCGCACCGTAGACACTCACGTGAAGCGCCTGCGCAAGAAGCTCGAAGAGGGTCGCGACGTACCGTGGAGTCTCGCGACCGTCTGGGGCGTTGGCTACAAGTTCGAAATCGGCGAGTAACGTCGCCTGACGTCTCTTCTCATGGGCTTTGGGCGCCGCGGACTCCGTGGCGCCCAGGCCTCCCTCGTCCTCCGGCTTTGCCACTCACACGCCGGTAGATGTATACCTTCGGGTGATCGAACAGCCGGAAGGTTGGCTCCGCGCCCGAATCGTCGACAGGCCTCCCGGCGAAGCGCGGGCCCATTTCGAACGCCGCCGCTCTTCTGAATTCCCCTGCTCCCGCCGACAGTTGTGCGTAGAAGTCGTTCATGATCGGGAACCGCTGGCCGAGAGGCCCCAGGCGCAAGCGGGTGGCGTCGGTCAGCACGAGCAGATCGGCTTTGGCCAGACG
>JALGSS010000782.1 GCA_029821745.1 Candidatus Zipacnadia bacterium | reverse complement strand
CCATGGCGTCGACATAGATGAGCGTCTGCCCGAACATACCGAAAGGAGAATTGTGGTCCGCGATGACCCCTCGGAGCGTGCAGACTCCCCGGCGCAGGCTGCGGGATTGGTTGCTGTCGGCATCGGTCGCCTGGACCCAGAAGTAGTAGTAGGTCATGGGCTCTAGGCCGTCGATCCGCGCCCGGTGGAGTCTGCGCGGCGCAGCGGACGCAGTGACGGACCTCTGCGGGGCGCGCGTGGCGCGGCCGTATGCGACCGAGGAGACACACGGCTCGTCCGTGCCGGACCACTCGGACGCCACTGATGCCCGGTGCCCCGGTCTCGATGGTGAAGGCGGCCGGGGAAGTGAAGCTGCTGGCGAACAGGCTGTCCTCGACACTCACCGTCTTCAGACGCCAGTAGTATTTGCCATCGGCCAGCGGGACCGCCGGCGTGTATGTGTCGGATGTCAGGCCCGCAATGGTCTCAGTGGCGTTGTGGAAGTCCGGCTCCTGCGAGTACTGCAGCGTGGTCAGCGCGCCCTCGCCACTCGCAGCCCACTGGAATTCGGGGAAGGATGCCGATACGGTCTCGCCGTCCAAGGGCCGGACGGCTTCCGGGACGCGGTCGAACACTGCGGCATCGAAGGCCCAGGCATAGGCCGCTGTACCTTCCGGCTGCGGGTGCGGGATCGTGTCGCGGACGGCAAACTCAAGGGTGTGTTTTCCCGCCGTGAGGCCCTGGGCCTTCGCGCGCGCCCAGACCAGGGTGGCGCGATCGCCATAGCGGACAGGCTCTATGGACAGGCTCTCGCCGGCGCGTTGCCAATCACCATCATCAACGCGCCACCAGTAGTCGCTCCAGTAATGGGGAGTGGGGTAGAGGCCCGCGGCGATATAGGGCGTGTAAGCCCCGTCATGCGCCACATCGAAGTCGAATGACGCTCGGAAGTCGGCAGGGGCTTCACTGTCCTGCTCGACCCGCAGTTGAAGACGGCTGCCGCCGATGGATTGTGGATCCGGAATCTCCGTGAAGCTCTCGGCCTGGGTTGCGTCGGCGGAATCGATACGAATCGCGCCCTGGGGAGTGCCGACCAGGTACAGATCGACTACTGTTGACCGCTGTGGCTCGACGGTCAGGAACCAGCCCGTCGTCCCGCCGTAGCCGGGTTTGCAGGCTCGGACCCAGTAGGCGCGTTCGGCGGGGGGCAGTTCCGTGAACGCAAACCTGCCCTCTTCATCCGAGGTGGTCTCTCGAGTCACGGGGCTGTCATAGCCGCCCATGGAGTTGTAGATCTCCACGGTGACGCCCGCAGCGGGCTGGTTCGTAGGTAGGTAGAGAACCTGACCGGTGATCGCGCTCCCCATCGCGTCGCCGCGGAGGTCGAAATTGTCGAAGTCACCCTCGATATCGTAGGTGGTCAAGGCCACCTGCCCGATCTTGTAGCCTGGTAGCGGCTCACGGAAGACTTCCTCGCCGTCCACCGTGACAGTGATCTCGTCGTCATGCACCCGGAGAGCCAGATGCACATACTCCCCCGCCTTGAACTTCTCCGTGCTGTTCGTCGGCGCTACCGCGAGAATCTGCCCGAGCCTGTACAGCTCAATCTGGCCGTTCCAACGGAGGTACACCATGTACTGATCGGCTGCGCGGGTCCGGGCATTGCCCCCGAACACGACGCCGAGCCAGTCCGCCGTGATCGCCCCGTAGTCGGTGATCCGCACATCGACGTCGAGGGTCAGATCCCCGAAGTTGATATCCCGGAGGTAGGCCTGTCCGGTACCGGAGACATGGTAGGCTCCGTCACGCACCTGCCAGTCACCGGCGGCGATGTCCCAGCGTTCCGGCGCGGTGGTCTCGAAGTCGTCCGTGACGGTGATCGGCTCGGCAACGACGGTCGCAAGACAGGCAAGCAGTGCGATAAGCGTGAGCAAACGCTTCATCTCAGGCTCCTCCCGAACGTGAATCGTGTTCGCCTCCGTTCAGCGGATCAGGCGGAGGAAGCGGACCATCGGGTAGCGGGCCCACTGCCGGCTACTTGAGCCGCAACTCCAGCACGGCGACGTCCCCCGCCGGCACGTCGAGGGCTTCGAGATCTGCCGCGGTCAGGTCCGCGTCCTTCCGCAGGTCCTGCGCCGACTCAATCTCGCCGATCGTGACCGCCAACTCCCCGTCCCAGTCGGCGAACAACTCATTGTTGGTGAGGGCGACCAGCAGACGCTTAGCGTCACCCTCGAAGCAGTTGACCCGCACGTTGAGCCCGGCAGGCACCGTCTTCACCGGGCAGAAGGACGCGAAGTACTCATCCAGCACGCTTTGCACGCCGTCGAGGAGGCCGTACGGCGACTCCATGTTCACCAAGTCAGGCTGGGCGTACTGCAACGGGTCCGTCATCCAGTAATCCGCCAGGCACACAATGATCCGCCCTGCGCCGGCCGCGTTGATCGTGAGCACGGGGTGCCCGGCTTCGTTGATGAGCAGCGGCGTGGCAGTCTGCAGGTCCGCGATGGTGTAGGTATACGGCTGTTCGGCCCAGGTCTCATCCGTGCCGACACGGCCCGTGGCACAAGCGCTGCCTTGCTCACCCAGAGTTAGGCCCGTCAAGGCCGGCGGCAACTGCCGGGCATTCGCGACGTCCATCAATACGTCCCCGCCGCCGCGCACGAAGGCCTCTAAATTCGCGATGACCTCCGGTGTGAGCTCGACGTCACCCATCAGCATGATGCTCGTGTACTGCTTGAGGATGTCGGGATGGCAGCGGTTGGTGATCACATCGAACTGGTCCCCGTAGGGCGTCGGAGTGACGAATCCCCGCTCATTGCGCAGGTAGCTGCAGTCCTCATATCCCGGCCAGACCATGCGCAGCACGTTGTCGATCAGGTAGTCGCCCTTCTCGTACGGGAGCTTGCCCCATATCTTGTACTTGTCCGACCGGTACAGGTGGCGCGGCATGTTCCAGCCGTTGTAGAAGTCCAGCATGAAGGCCACGGGGGTATACATCACGCCCCGCTCGGGGTGTTTGCTCGCCCAGTCCATGATGTCCAGATGCTGCCGCCCCAGCGGGCTGAGTTCGCGTGCGCCGTTTTCCAACACATCAGCGGTGAACTG
>JALGSS010000781.1 GCA_029821745.1 Candidatus Zipacnadia bacterium | reverse complement strand
CCGATGAGCGCCCTCACCAGGAACGGTCTACGGGCGCCGCCCGGAGGGCGTGTGCTTGGGGAGAGGGTCGGGCGTGCACTCCCGTTCATGACGTCAGGTGCCTGTCGAGTAGGTTCTTGAGCGCGGCCGCCGTCGGGACTCGCCCACTCAGGACGACCTTGCCGCCGATTACCAGAGCCGGTGTCACGACCGGTCCGAAGGTCGCGATATCATGCAGGTCCTTGATCGGTCTGACGGGGACCTGCCCGCGTCCCGTCTCTTGCAGCACCTTCACCGTGAGGTCGTGAAGGGTGCCACACTTCTTGCAGCCGGGACCCAACACCAACACCTCGCCCGGCGCGCCCGGTCCCTGTTCGGCCATCTCCTCCGCCCCCTGGTAGGAGTACGTCGATAGCACCTGCAAGACGGC
Organism: Candidatus Zipacnadia bacterium; assembly: GCA_029821745.1. Lineage (GTDB taxonomy): Bacteria > Armatimonadota > Zipacnadia > Zipacnadales > JABUFB01 > JALGSS01. The sequence goes on along the minus strand of JALGSS010000781.1, from coordinate 2,398 downwards.
GGCGATCCGCTCCACCTCCTCTTGCAGCTCCGTCAGCCAGCGCTCAATGACCACAACCCGGTCCTCCAGGCTTGCGCTAGCGGGCTCACTCGCCGTCGCCTCCCCGGTCGGTGAAAGGAGGGCGTCGATCTCGCTCTGGGGAATCCTGTGCTGCCCTCCAGGCAGCTTCGAAGACTTCAGCTTCCCCTCGTAGATGTATCGTTTGATGGTCGGCACGCTCAACTGCAGGGCCTCGGCGGCTTCATTCACGGTCAAGTAGTCCATGACGCGCCTCAATTCTTTACGTATCGCTCAGTGGGATAGAGTATATCGTATCAAAAGATATCAATCAGGTCAATAGCGCTTATCTCGGAAGCGAGCGGCTGCATTTGTGGGCCTGGGCACAGGCGGCCCGACAAGGAGGTCGCTGGGGCCCTGACGGCGTATCCCCGTATCAGACAGCCGGTATCCCAACCACGGAGAGTGATCACATGCGCATTTCGGTGCCGCTGATACTGCTTGGGATGGTCGCCGTTGGCATCGCCATTGCCGATTCCGGCTCGCTCATTGCCGTGCCGCGTGCTAACCAGCCACTGGTGATCGACGGCGACGTCGGGGTTGGCGAGTGGTCCGGTGCGGCGAGCACTTGCGGCCTGCGCGACATCCAGACAGGCCATCCATCCCGCGCTGAGATGACCGTGTCGGTGTGCTATGACTCTCGAGGCCTGTGGTGCCTGATGGACTGCGCCGGGGAAGAGCCAGAGAAGCTCAAGGGTGGCCTGGCGGAGCGTGACTCGAGCATCTGGAGTGGGTCCCTTTCGGAGTTGTTCATCGCGCCCCCGTCCTGGCCAGAGTCCCGCTACGCGCACTTCATGGTCAACCACGCAGGGGCCATCGCGGACGAGATGTGCGATGTCGGCGGCAAGGACCTCGCGTGGAATCCTGACTGGAAATCCGCTGCAGCGAAGACCGCGACCGGCTACCGCGTCGAGATGATGGTTCCCTGGGAAGCCCTGGGGATTGATGCGCCTCAGGTCGGTGCTGAATTCCGTGTCAACTTCGCCCGGCATGCTGCATCGCTGCCCGCGCTGCTGTCGTGGTCGGATGTTCGGGGTGGCTTCCACCAACCTGACGGCTTTGGGACGATGATCCTGCTGGGCGACGCCCCGGTCGTGAGCGTGACTGAGCTGCCCGTCCGGCAGACCGGCCCGGTGAGTGTCCAGGCGTCGCTGACCGGCTCGGCGAAGGGCGCGCGACTCTTCGCGACGGTCACGGGTAAGCAGACGCGGAGCTTCTCCACGGGCTTCAGCGATGCCGAAGGCGCCCCACGGGCTACGCTTCCGCTCACAGTTCCCGGTGGCACGTCAGCACTCGCCGTCACTGTGCGCGACGGCGGGGGCAGCATCCTTTGGAGCCAAACGCGCACCCTCGACCTGCCCGACCTCTCTGTGCAAGTGCAGCAACTGCGAGGGCAGTTGCTGCAGATTGGAGGCGGCGCATTGCCGTCGGCCGACCGCAGCGCAATCGAGAAGCAACTCTCCGAACTCGATGCAAGGCTTGCGGAGCCGTTGGATGCCGACGACCTGGCGGAACTGTCCGAGGGCGCCGAGAGAATCGAGCGCCGAGTGAGCGACACCGTGCTCCTGGCGCAGAGTGCGGCTGACGCCCGGACAGGCGAGCCGTTGCCGACTTACTACGTCACCAATCCCGCATCAACCTTGAAGGTGCAGCCGACGAGCGCGAAGGTAGGCCCCCTGGCCCGTGAGTTGCGGATCGCGATGGCGCGTGGCGAGTATGAGCCGGTGCAGATCGCCGTCTGCGCGGTGCGCGAGGACCTGCAGGACGTGCGGGTCTCGGCGACCCGTCTGCGGGGTCCAGCGGGAGCACTCATCCCTCGCGAACGAGTCGTCGTGAACCCCGTCGGGTGCGTGCAGTGCGAAGGCTCCACCGGCGGCGCCAGGCTAACGGGATGGGTCCCGGATGTTGTGCTGCCGAATCGGGCGATGGCTGTTCCCGTCGGCGGGCGGCAGGGGTTCTTCATCACAGTCCGGACGACGCCGGAGGACATCCCCGGCGAGTATCGCGGCACCGTCCGGATCAAAGTCGACAACGGCGCCCGGACGCGCTTGCCTTTGATCGTCCGCGTCTACCCCGCGACAATCCCGGTGAAGTCGCACCTGCGGACGGCGTTCGTCCTGTGGGCCAACTACCGCAAGTTCCTGGAGAGCACCGCGCCCAGCGCCTACATCGACACCTATATCCGCTACTCAAAGGTGATGCTGGCCAACCGCATCAGCCCGATCACGATGTGGTCACCGAAGAAGAATGAGAAGGGGCAGTGGGACTTCTCCGACTACGACCGCCTGCTGTCGGAGTTGGTCCCGGAGGGCCTCACGACCCTGAATATCGGCGGGAACGG